>JAPOZD010000185.1 GCA_026706245.1 Alphaproteobacteria bacterium | reverse complement strand
GTTGGCGAGCAATCCCTTGCCAATGTCTTTCTTCCGGTCCTTTACGGTCGTCTTCCGCGCTCCGATATAGAGCGTTCCGTGCGACCCGGGTCCGTGCGACGCGACGACGCGGACTTCCAGTCTCCGGTTCCTTGCCCATTTGCGCGCCCTTGCGATGAACTGCCGGCCGTTCATGAAGTCCGCCGTCTCCTTGTAGAAACCGGAGCCGACGTTCGCAAATATAAGTGCGCGCATTTTTGAACGCAACACTCCGTTCCCGGCAACCGCTCGAAGCGAGGCCGGGCTCCGATGGACCGGAGGCCGTCACGCGGTGGAGCCGCCGTCCACCGCAAGCGTTGTGGCCGTGACGAAGGAGGCTTCGTCGGACAAGAGGAAGAGCGCCGCATTGGCGATCTCCTCCGGCCGCCCCGCACGACCCATGGGCAGCGCGCCGCCGTGCCGCGCGATCAACTGCTCCTTGTCGAGGCCGTGGGTCGATTGCTGGTCGGGCCGCGCCACGAAGACGCGCAGCATCGGCGTGTCGATGGGGCCGGGGCAGATGGCGTTCACGCGGATGTTCTCCTTCGCGAGCCGCTTGCCGAGCGCCTTCACGAAGCCGACCACGCCATGCTTCACCGCCGAATAGACCGGGCTGAACTGGGAGCCCTGCAGGCCGGAGGTCGAGGCCGTATAGAGCAGCGCCCCGCCGCCCCGCGCGCGGATTTCCGGGATCGCCGCATCGGTCGTGATGAGCACGGTGCGCATGTTGAGCGTGACGGCGGTGTCGAAGTCCGCCATCTCGATGCCTTCGACCGAGGCCGGGCCCGGATGGCCCACATGGTTCCAGACGAAGTCCACGCCACCGAGCGCCTTCGCCGCCTCGCGCACGATCCGCCGGCTGTCCTCGTCCCGAGTGAGGTCCGCCGGAATCCCGACCGCGCGCCCGCCCGCCGCCTCGATCTCGCCGACCACCGCCGCGACAGCCTCCGCGTCGATATCCACGACCGCAACGGCCGCGCCCTCTTGCGCAAACCGGATCGCTCCCGCGCGCCCCATGCCGGAGCCGGCCGCCGTCACGATCCCGCATTTGTCCTTCATTCGCATGGTCTCGTTCACCCTCCGAAAGACCGCATCCTCTCCATGGCAAGCGCCGCTTCCTCGACGACCCGCCTCACCACTTCGCCCGCAGGCATGACATCGCCGATCATGCCGCAGCTCTGCCCGGCCGGCAGCACGCCCGCTTCCACATCGCCTTCGATCCGCCCGCGCTCCGACGCCGGATGGCCCACCTCCATCGCCTGGAGCGGGAAGGGCTTGATCTCCGCCTCGCGACCGGCCCAGCTCCGGGTGAAGCCGTTGTCGATCAGCCGGCAGGGCTTGCCGCTGTGGGCGCGCGTCACCACCGTTCCGGCCACATCGGTGTCGGCGATCCGGTGCTTGTAGTTGTCGTGGCTGTAGCTCTCGGCCGTCGCGATGAAGCGGGTGCCCATCCACACGCCCTGGGCGCCGAAGGCGAGCGCCGCCGCAAGGCCGCGCCCGTCGGCAAGCCCGCCGCCGGCGAGCACCGGCACGTCCACCGCGTCCACCACGGCCGGCACAAGCGCCGCCGTGCCGATACGCCCGATATGGCCGCCGCCGTCCATGCCCGTTGCGATCACGGCGTCCACGCCGTCCGCCACCGCCTTCTCGGCATGGCGCACCGCGCCCACCACCGACATGACATAGATGCCGCGCTCATGCGCCGCCGGCACGACCGCCGCCGGGCTGCCGAGGCCCGAAACCAGCACCGGCACGCGCTCGTCCAATACGGCTTCGATCATGCCCTGCACCGTGTCGGTATAGCGGGCGACCTGTTCGCCCTCGGCGCGCACGGTCGCGAACAGGATATCGACGCCGAAGGGCTTGTCGGTCAGCTCCCGCACCCGGCGGATTTCGGCGCGCAACTGCTCGCCGTCCATGGTCGAGCCTGCGCCCACGACGCCGAGCCCGCCCGCCTCCGAAACGGCCGCCGCGAGGTCCGCGCGCGCGACCCAGCCCATGCCGGCCTGGAACACCGGATGCTCGATCCCGAGCCGTTCGCAGATCGGGGTCCTGATGCGCGCCATCGCTCTACGCCCTCCGTTCCCTTGCATAGACGCCGCCGCGGGGCCCCGTGTTCAGCCGGTCGGCGAAGGTTGGCGCCAGCGGCCGGCCGTCCGGAATGTTCATCCAGAGCCTGAGCAGCAGGCGGCGGCGCTCCGGGTCGTTGCTGTCCCGGTAGCCCGCCCGCCCATGCAGAATGGCGTGGTTGTTGAGCCACTGGATGTCGCCCGGACGGAAGTCCATGTCGAGGCGGAAACGCGGGTCGAGCGCGAGGCGCTCCACCGTTTCCACCGCCTCCTGTTCTTCTTCCGTCAGGCTGCGCCCGAGCTTGCGTTGCCCGTCCTCGATCTGCTTGCGGTTGAAGCGGCAGGAGAGCCGGCCCGCATACCAAGAGAACACCGGGATGCGCGCCCGCGTCACCTCATCCGCCGCCCCCGTCGGCCCCTTGCCCGCAAGGTCGATACGGAAGCCGGCCGACAGCGCATCGACCAGATACGGCGCGGTGGCGAGGATTTCGTTGTAGATCGCGCCCGAGGACGCGATCAGGCTTTCGCCGCCCTCCTCCGCCGGATGCACGCAGAGCAGGCCGACGATGTCCGCCGTATCGCAGTGCGGGCCAATCTCCGCATTGGTCGTGTGGCCGCGCACATTGTTGTCGGCATAGTCGAGGCCGCGGTCGAACACCTCGCCGATCAGCGCGCCGGTCGAGTTCTGGGAGATCGTCCGCCCCATATGCTGGGCGAGGCCCCAATAGACGTC
Source organism: Alphaproteobacteria bacterium (assembly GCA_026706245.1). GTDB lineage: Bacteria > Pseudomonadota > Alphaproteobacteria > Bin95 > Bin95 > Bin95. The sequence goes on along the minus strand of JAPOZD010000185.1, from coordinate 2,700 downwards.
CCGCAACCCCGCAGGGTCCAGCCCCAGCCGGTCGAGGCCGCGCATCATCACGAAGCCGCGCCCGTTCTCCAGCTCGTCCACCATGTCCTTCAGGCGCGGGCCGAGCACCGGCAAGGGGAAGTCCGCCCTGCCGAAACCGGGCGCGCCGAACCGCCGGGGCAGCGCGGCGCGGATTTCCTCCAGCTCGGCATCGGAGAAGGTCCTGATCCAGTCGTCGCGCCCCTCCATGTCCTCGCGCCGCCAGACGCTCGGATGGTCGAGGGGTTTCCTGAGCGTCATGTCCGCTTCTCCTCCGCAATGCCCTCCGCGAACAGGGCGTCGATCTCATCCGCGCGAAGCCCCGCCTCCGCGAGCAGGGCGCGTGAATGCTCGCCCAGATGCGGCGCGGGGCCGGTAGGCGCCGGCGTCTCGCCGTCGAAGGCATAGGGCGTGCCGTGGACCCGGATGTCCTCGCCCGGCCGCCCCGGGTCCGGTATGGCCGAAACGAAGCCGCGCTCGGCGATGCAGGCCTCCGCCAGCGCCTCCGGCACGGTGCGTACCTTGCCGGTCGGCACGCCCGCCTCGTTCAGCACCTGTTCCCAATGCGCGGCGTCCCGCCGCCTGAGGCGGGCCGCCACGGCGCGCCGCACATGGCTGAGGTCCACCGTAGGGTCGCGCCAAGCGATGGGATTGGAGGCCTCTTCGAGTCCCTCCAGCCCCAGTGCGGCGCAGAGCCCGGCGAACTGCGCCCCGGTGTTCGCGGTCAGCACCACGGCCGCATCGGCCGTCTCGTAGGTGCCGGAGGCCGGCGAGCCGGAAAAGGCCGTGTTGCCGATGCGCACCGGCGGTTGGCCGGCGCCGAGGAAGCCGTGGACGGGCGTCGCCATCATGGCAAGCGTCGCCGCGGTCATCGACACATCGACATGCCGGCCCCGGCCCGTCGCATTGCGCTCGATCAGCGCGACGCAGATCGCCGTGAACGCGGCGTAGCCCGCCGCCGTGTCGGCCATCGGGAAGCCGATCTTGACGGGCGGGTCGCCCTCGCCGCCCTGGGTCCACATCGCGCCCGCCACGCCCTGCACGATATGGTCGTAGGCCGGCCGCCAGGCCCAGTCTGGGTGGCGGCCGTAGCCGGAGAGCGAGCAATAGACCGCGCGGGGGTTCAGCTCTCGCACCGCGTCCGCTCCGAGGCCGAGCCGCTCCATCACGCCGGGGCGGAAGTTCTCCGCCACCACATCGGCCCCGGCGACAAGGCGGAGCGCCGCATCGCGCCCCTCCGGCCGCTTCAGGTCCAGCGCCAGCGAGCGCTTGCCGGCATTGATGGCGAGGAAGGCCGTGCCAAGGCCGTCCTCCGCACGGTCCGGCTCGCCGCCCATGCGCCGCAGCTGGTCGCCGCAGCCCGGCGGCTCGATCTTCACGACATCCGCGCCCAGCATCGCAAGCTGGAAGGTCGCCAGCGGGCCCGCAATGACATGCGTGAAGTCGATGACCCTGAGGCCGTCGAAAGGCAGTCGTTCCCTCACGCAGGACCCCCCGCATCCGTGCTGCACCGGCAGACTCTACCCCGGACGGCTCCGCATGCCCACTTGCCGCGCGCCGACGGCCGCCCGGCGCAACAGCCGGGTTCCGGCAGGGGCGACGCGGAGAGGCCGCGCACCGTGTCATGAAGTGTCATGTTTCGCATGCTCAGGGGGCATATGCCGTGGCCGTTCGGGGCATGGGTCCGTCCCTCCTCTTCCCCTCTCCTTCGCTTGTTCCTTCCCCTCCACCGCTTGCAGGAGAGGAGGTTCCCGGTGACATGCCATCTCCTTCATCCCGTTTCGTTCCACCCCATTCCGTTCGTCCCGCCGCCAGGCTGCCCGGAGCGGCGGGACCCTAATTCGCGCGTATCCTGCGCGGGCGCGGGCGCGTGTTAGCGCCGGCGCGGTTCGCGCGCCTGATTGCGCGCGCGCGAGGCGGAGGCAGGACGCACCGCGCCTGTCAACTGAATCGGGGTCGGTCCGCATGCGCGCCGGGGCAGGCTGCTTCGCGCCGTCCGGGACGACGCCGGTTGAAGGGGCGGGCTGTTGCGATGTGTCATGGAATGACATGTTAACTTATTCTTTGTCATGGTAGTGCTTGCGGAAGGCTTCCTGGCGGGAGGAGGGGGCGAGGGTCGGGTCGGGAAAGGGCATGGGCGGCGGCTCCTCGGTTCAGTTCACGGTCTCTCCGGCCCGGCATCGGAGCGACCCTTTATCGCGCGCATTTGCGTGCGGGCGCGGGCGCGTGTCGGCGCCGGCGCGGTTCGCGCGCCTGATTGCCCGCGCACGAGGTAGGCGCAGGACGCACTTCGCCTGTCGGCTGAATCGGGGTCGTTCCGCACCGGGCCGGCGCGGGCGGGAAGAAGCTCCGGATGCCGCTTCCCTTACACCCATCATAGCACACTTTCTGAAAATGCAAGTATTTTGAGAGAAATATTACTGAATTTTCACGAACAATTTGCTGTAATCCTCGCCGGACCGGATTCGCATGTCCCCGTCCGGCGGCGTTGGAACGCCTGCCCCCTTATCCGTCACTCCGGACGGCGCGTCAGCGGCGATCCGGGCCCAGCCTCGACTCTCGCCGCGGCTTCGGCGGTTCAGCTTCCTCTCCGCCGGCTGCGGCGTCATTGCGAGCCGTGGATGGACCCCGGCTCGGGGGCCGGGGCGACGAAACGAGCCTGGGGTACGGCGCCAAGCCGCG
>JAPOZD010000433.1 GCA_026706245.1 Alphaproteobacteria bacterium | reverse complement strand
GGCGTCGCCGCAATCCACATTCCGGAAGCCTATGGCGGGGCCGGTTTCGGCGTCTCGGAGCTCGCCATCGCCGCCGAGGAGGCGGGCCGCGCGCTCCTGCCCTCGCCCTTTTTCGGCTCGACCGTCATGGCCGCGACCGCCATTGCCGAGGCGGGAACCGACGCCCAGAAACAGGCGCTCCTGCCCGGCATCGCAAGCGGGGCGACAATTGCGGCGCTCGCCGCCGCCGAACCCGGAACCGGGTGGAACGCCGACACCTTCACGGCGGCCGCCCACCCCGACAACGGCTCCTGGCGGCTTACCGGGCGCAAGAGCTATGTGCTGGACGGCATGGTCGCAAGCCTCGTCGTGGCGGCGGCGCGGCTGCCGGAAGGCGGGCTCGGCCTGTTCAGCCTGCCGGCGGAGAGCGAAGGGCTCGCCCGCCGGCCGCTGCAATCCATGGACCCGACGCGCCGGCTGGCTGAGATGGATTTCGACGGCGCGCAGGCGGAATTGCTCGGCGGGCCGGAGGCCGGCGGGCCCGCCTGGGCGCGGACGCTCGACATCGCCGCCGTCTGCCTCGCCGGCGAGATGGTCGGCGGCGCGGAGCGGCTGCGCGAGGACGCGCTCGAATATGTTTCCATGCGGATGCAGTTCGGGCGCTCCATCGCCTCCTTCCAGGTCACCAAGCACAAGGCGGCGGACATGCTGCTGGAGGTCGAGCTGGCGAAAGCCGCCGCCTACTATGCCGCCGCCGCGGCCGACGATGACGACGAAGTGGACCAGCCGCTTGCCGCGCTCGCCTCGCTCGCCAAGGCCGCCGCCTCCGACACCTACATGCAGACCGCCATCCACGCCGTGCAGATGCATGGCGGCATCGGCTTCACCCACGACAACGACACGCAGCTCTGGTTCAAGCGCGCGAAGGCGAGCGAGGTCTTCCTCGGCAGCGCCGCCGACCACCGCGAACGCATGCTGCAGCACTGGAACGCCTGACATGACCGACATGACCGAAGACGAAATCCGCGCCGAAGTCCGCGAGTGGCTTCTGGAGAACTGGGACCCGGACCGGGGCCTTGTCGAGTGGCGCAACATGCTCATCGACTCGGGCTGGGGCGTGCCCCACTGGCCGGAGGAGTGGCACGGGCGCGGCCTGCCCGTCGGCATGACTCCGGTGGTCGAGGAGGAATTCGACAGGCTGGGCGCGGTCGGCGTCGCCAAGATGGGCATCCGCACGCTCGCCGCCGCCACGATCCTCGAACACGGCACGGACCTGCACAAGCAGCGCTTTCTGCGCAGCATCCTCACCGGCGAGGAGACCTGGTGCCAGCTCTTCAGCGAGCCCGGCAGCGGCTCGGACCTCGCCGGCGCCGTGACGCGCGCCGACTTCCGCGACGGGAAGTGGGTCATCAACGGCCAGAAGGTCTGGAACACCAGCGCGCATCACGCCGATTTCGGCCTGCTGCTGGCCCGCACCGACTGGGACGCGGTCAAGCACCAGGGCCTCAGCTATTTCCTGCTCGACATGCGCCAGCCGGGCGTGCAGGTCCACCAGCTCAGGCAGATGAACGGCCACGCCTCCTTCAACCAGGTCTTCTTCACCGATGCCGTGGTGGAGCCCGAATACCGGATCGGCGGGCTCGGCGAAGGCTGGAAGGTCGCGACGACCACGCTCATGCATGAGCGGCGGGGCGCGGACGGCGTGCGCCGCTACGCCACCGGCAGCGACCGGGCGGGACGCATCTACGAGGAGGAGCGCGCCGAGGTCGCGACCGTCATGGCGCCCTATATCTGGTATCCGCAGCGCACCGGCCGCGCCGACCTGTTGATCGAGCGCGCGAAGGCGGCAGGGCGCTGGGACGACCGGGCAGTAAGGCAGGAGGTCGCGAAGGCGCTGACGCTCGCCCGGACCGCGGAATGGACCGCGCGGCGCGCCCGCGAGGCGCAGCAGCTGGGCCTGCCGCAGGGGCCGGAGGGGTCGATCGGCAAGCTTGCGGCCAGCATCGTCGCGCGCGCCTGCGCGAAGGCCCACACCATGATCGCCGGCCCCGACGCCATGCTGACCGGCGAGGACGATGGCACGGGCGGCGTGGTCGCGGAGATTCTGGTCTCGACCCCGGCAATCTCGATTGCGGGCGGCACGGACGAGATCCAGCGCAACATCATTTCCGAGCGCATCCTGTCCATGCCCAAAGAGGCCCGCCACGACACCGACCGCCCCTTCCGCGACGTGCCGCGGAACCAGGTCGGCTAGACGGGCGACTCTTATCCCTGTTGCCGCCGGCGCTCGCGGAGGCGCCGCGTCGCTTCGGCATCGACGGTCATTGACGCCTTGTCGATGACGACGCCGTAGTCTTCCCCGGCGCTTTCGATCGATACATAGCCCTGCTCGACATCGGCGAGCACGCGCTCAGGCTCGCGCTCGAACGGGTCGCCGTAGCCGCCCCCGCCGCTCAGCACGAAGCGCGTGCGGTCGCCGGGGGCGAGACGCCTGTAGATGCCGTGGTCCACCGGCTCCCCATTGTGCCAGAGGCCGCCCCCGCGCCCGTTCCGGCCTCCGAGGCGGCCGAATACCGGGAAGGGGCCGTCCTCGGTGCGGCCGCTGAGGCGCACCGAGCTCTCGACATCCCGGGCGCGCTCAGTGCCGCCGTCGAGGATGGCGAACTCGATCTCCTGGCCGAGCCCGCCCCGGTTGCGGCCCGGCCCTCCCGAATCGGTGAGAAGCTCCTTGCGGACATAGTACATCCGAGCCTCGTTCTCGGTCACCTCGACGGGAATGTTGCGGGTGTTGTTGGGGAAGCAGAGGCAGGCATAGCCGTCATGGCGGGCGCTCGCGCCGAAGCCGCCGCTGTGCTGCGCGATGGCGAGGAACGACCGGCCGTCCGGGTGGCGGCCGTGGAGATAGACCTCATTGGCCGGGGAGCCGCCATTCGAGGCGAGCACGGTCTCCGGCATGACCGCCTCCATCGTCGCGAAGACGATCTCGGGAAAGAGGTGCGAGATCATCGTCCGGCCCCAGGTGGCGGCCGGCGGGCGTGAATTGACGACGGTGCCCTCCGGCGCAATCACCTCGATGGGCCTGAGCCCGCCTTCATTGTTCGGCACACCGGGGTCGAGCGCGAGCTTGATCGGGTAGGCGGTGTAGGAGCGCGTCATGTTGTAGGAGCAGTTGATCGCCGCCCCGACCTCTCCCGACGAACCCGAGTAATCGACGGTGACCCCGTCGCCCGCCACCGTAACCTCGATCTTCACCACGACCTCGTCGTCGCAGCCCGGAACCTTCGGAAGCACGGCCACATTGCGGTAGGACCCGTCGGGCAGCGCCGCGATCCTGCGCCGGAGGCTGGACTCGGTGCGGTGGATGACCTCGGCTCCCAGCGCTTCGAGCCCATCCAGCCCGTACTCCTCCAGCAGCCCCTTCAGCCCCCGCGAGCAGACATTGTTGGCGACGAGCTGCGCGCGGACGTCGCCCAGCACCTTGTCCGGCACCCGGATATTGGCCCGCATGAAGTCAAACACGGTCTCGTTCAGCCGCCCTTCGTCGAAGAGCTTGAGGATCGGGATTTTCAGCCCCTCCTCGTACATGTCCTTCGATTCGAGCGTGGACATCCGCCCGCCCATGTCGAGGTGGTGGACGATGCACAGCGTGTAGCCGACGATCCGGCCGCGGTGAAAGATCGGGGCCGCGATCGAGATGTCGATGAGGTGGCCGCTCGCGATCCACGGATCGTTGGTGATGATGGCATCGCCGGGCCTGAGCGTCTCCGGAGGGTATTTCGCGATGAAGTTGCGCAGCACTTCGGGAACGATGCCGAGGAACCCCGCCGTCGTGACCGTCGAGTGGGACAGCATCCGCGCGTCGGCGTCGAACAGCGCGCAGCAGAAGTCGTGATACTCCTTCACGGACGGGGTATAGGCGGTGCGCATGAGCCCGGTCGCCGCCTCGTCCACGATGGTGATGAGGCGGTTCCAGAGGATCTGGATGGTGACGGGGTCGAGCTGCATCGGCTATCTCCGCCCGAACGCCGCCGGGTGAGGTGTCTCGTCGGCATCGTCGTCGGAGGCGGCAGGCTGCTGGATGGCAAGGTCCACCACCAGGCAGCCGAGCGGTTCCACGCTGAGCCGGTCGCCCGGACCGATGACGGTCGTCGATTCCGGCTCTTCGATGACCGCGGGCCCCGCGATCTCCTGCCCGACACGCAGCGCCGCCCGCTCATACACCGGCGCCCGCTCCATGCCGGACCCGGCCGGGACATGGATGTCGCGCCATGCCTTGGGCGCGGCGTCGGCCGCCGCCGGCGGCCGGGCGATGGTAAGCGCGGGCGGGGGCTGGCTCACATGCACCCTTATGCTGGCGAGTTCGACGGGGTTGTCGTCGTCCACCTTGCCGTAATGCGAGCGGTAGAGCGCCTCGAAGCGCGCCTCCCAGTCATCTTTCGTCGAGGGGGCGTCGCACGGTCCCTCGACCTCGATCTCGAGCGGGTAGTCCTGGCCCGAATAGCGCAGATCGACGCTGCGGCGCACGATGGCGGCGGCGCCGTCCGGCATCAGCGCTCCGGCCTCGGCTTCGAGTTCGCGGAACCCGGCTTCGAGCGCGGGCAGATCCACCGCCTTCAGGATCCGCCTGACGGCGCGGCTCCGCTCGAACGCGACCGGAGCGGCGAGCAGCCCGAGCGACGACATGACGCCCGAATGGGGCGGCACGACGAGGCGCCGGCAGCCGAGCTTGCGGGCAAGGCCGGCCGCGTGAACGGGCCCGGCGCCGCCGAACGCGACCAGCGAGAGTTCAGGCGGCGCCTTGCCTTTCTCGGCGACATAGATCCGGGCCGCCGACGCCATGTTCTCGTTGACGATCTCGTGGACCCCCGCCGCCGCTTCGAGAGTCGTGAGCCCGGTCGCTTCCGCGAGATGCGTCCTGACGGTCCGCTCCGACGCGGCGCGGTCGAGCGCCATGCGCCCGCCGAGGAAGTAGTCGGGGTTGAGGTAGCCGAGCGCAAGGTCCGCATCCGTCACCGTCGGCGCCGCGCCGCCCAGGCCATAGCATGCGGGTCCGGGCGCCGAACCGGCGCTTTCGGGTCCGACCCGGATGAGGCCGAGATCGTCCACCCGGGCGATGCTGCCGCCTCCTGCCCCGATTTCGAGCAGGTCATAGACCGGCACCGCGGCCGGCAGGCCGCTCCCCGCCTTGAACCGGTGCTGGCGGTCCACCTCGTAGCTGCGGGTCCGCGCGGCCCGGCCGTTCTCGATGATGCAGAGCTTCGCCGTCGTTCCGCCCATGTCGAACGACAGCAGGCTGTCGATCCCCGCGAGGCGGCCGAAACAGGCAGCCGCCTCGACTCCGGCGGCCGGTCCCGATTCGACGATCTGGACCGGCACCCGTTTCGCCGTCTCGACGGTCGCGGTGCCGCCGTTCGACAGCATGACGAAAAGCCGGTCCCGGTAGCCGCGCCCGGCCAGCCCCTCCGCCAGCCGCTCCAGATAACCCTCCGCCACCGCCTTGACATAGGCGTCGAGCACGGTGGTCGAGGTGCGCTCGTACTCCTTGGG
>JAPOZD010000103.1 GCA_026706245.1 Alphaproteobacteria bacterium | reverse complement strand
CAGACCTTGATCCAGACCGCCCCCGGCGCCACCGGCCTCGCCGCCGAGATGGAGGATGCGCTGGTCGGCTTCCTGGAGCAGTCCAGCCGCTTCCTGAAGCCCGTCTTCTCCGGCGACACGCTCTATCCCGAGCTTGAAATCGTGGCGCTGGAGCCGCAGCGGACCACCGGCGTGATGACGCTCGCAAGCCGGGTGTGGAACCAGCGCGACGAGCTGGTGCTGGAAGGCCGGATGCGCTTCCTGCTGCGCCTTAAGGAGCCGCGGGCGGCGGATGCGGCGGACTGACGGAAGGAGACGGGTTCCATGACCCTGGAGATACGGCCCCTCAGCGACGCGCTGGGTGCTGAGATCACAGGCCTCGACCTGACCAAGCCGCTGAACGAGGCGGATGCGGCGGCGGTGCGCGAGGCGTTCCTCGACCGGCATCTGCTCTGCTTCCGCTCCGGGCCGCTATCGCCCGGGGACTTCCTGCGCGCCGCGCGCCTTTTCGGCGAGCCGCAATTGCAGCTTCTCCGCCATCGCCGCCACGTGGAGACGCCGGAAGTCTCGATGCTGGAGAGCACCTATAAGCGGGCCGAGGACAAGCCGGACGACCTTGCGCTGGTGCGCCTCTCCGGCTGGCACACGGACGACAGCTATTTCGCTGCGCCTGCCAAGGCGACCATGCTCCAGTCGCTGGCGCTTCCCTCTTCCGGCGGCGAGACCCGCTTCTGCAATACGCGCCGGGCCTGGGAGACGCTGGACGAGGACGTGAAGGCGCGGATCGAGGGCGCGCAGGCGGTCCACGGCTACGACACGCCGCGCGCGCCGGGCCGGGCCGAGACGCGCACGACCGAGGAGGCCGCCGAGACGCCGGACGTGGTGCATCCGCTCGTCCGCACCCATGAGGACACGGGCCGGAAAGCGATCTATTTCAACCCGAACCGCACCGACCGCGTGGTCGGACTGGAGCGGGCGGAGAGCGACGCGCTGCTCGACGGCCTCTACGCGCATATGACCGCCGACCGCTTCCGCTACGATCACTCCTGGCGGCTCGGCGACATCCTGCTCTGGGACAATCGTTGCCTGGTGCATTCGGTGAACACGGATTTCCCCGTTGGCGAGGAGCGCCGGCACCAGCGCATTCTGCTGAAGGGAGGCAAACCGGTATGAGCGTGCAATTCGAGCCGTTGTCGCCGGCTGTCGGCGCGGAAGTCAGGGGCGTGGACCCGCGCCGGCCTCTCGACGCGGAGACCGTTGCCGAGGTCGAGGCGGCGTTCGCGGAACATGGCGTGCTGCTGTTCCGCGAGGCACCCATGGACCCGGGCGAGCTCATGGCGTTCTCCCGCCATTTCGGCCCCCTCCAGCCGCATGTGCAGCGCGCCTACCACCACCCCGACGCGCCGGATGTGGTGGTGATGACCAACCAGCATGCCGACGGCAGTTTCGACGAGACCGGCGCCCGGCGCGGCGCCATCGAGAATGTCCGCAATGGCTGGCACTCGGACCTCGCCTATGACGCGATTCCGGCCAAGGCGACGCTCCTGCATGCGACGAACGTGCCGTCGTCGGGCGGCAATACCTGCTTCGCCAGCGCCGCCGCCGCCTATGAGGCGCTGCCGGAGGAGACGCGGGAGCGCGTGCGCGGCCTCGAATGCCTGTTCGTCTATGGCACGGACCAGCGCAACAAGAGCCTCGCCATCGCGGCGCAGTCCCTGGAGAAGGAGGAGCGCGCGGTGCATCCGGTCATCAACGCCCATGCGGCGACCGGGCGGGCAGCGATCTATGCCAATCCGATGTCCACCGTCGGTATCGTCGGCATGGAGCAGGAGGAGGCGGACCGGCTGCTGGACGAGTTGTTCGACATGCTGGACCGGCCGGAATTCCGCTGGGAGCATGAGTGGTCCGTCGGCGACACGTTGATGTGGGACAATCGCGGCGGGACCATGCATTGCGGACGCCTCGATTACCCCCGCAACGAACTCCGCCGCTTCCTGCGCACAACGGTCACCGGCGGCCCCATCCTCCCGGCTTGAGGCGGTTGCAGGCTGGGTTTGGAGCGCGATCCGTTCCGGCTGAAACGTCTGCCCTTGCCGGGTAGTGTCTGGATTCTGGAGAAAATTGGAAAAATTTTCATATTTCTCCTGCCAGGGGCTTGACCTATGGGAAAGTGTGCTACAATGGTGGCAGAGAGGCGGCTCCCCGGGGCCGCCTTTTCGCTCTTCTGCAGAGGGAAGCAATGGCTGGGGCCGAAAAAAGCCCCGGCGGGAGGCGACTCGAGACGTGCGTCCGCCGTCTCGCGCGCGCAATCAGGTGCGCGAACCGCGCCGGCGCCGACGCCCGCCCGCCCGCGCGGGGGCGCAGGCAGGATACGCGCGCAAAAAGAGTCCCGTTGCTCCGGGAAACCGGCCGGCGGCGGCGCGGACGGCATGGAGCGGAACGGAACGCGACGGAGGAACGATATGCAGGAACGGCACCGCAAAGCTTCGGCGGCGGCATGGAGAACATGACAATTCATGACACAATGCAGGGGTCTTCCATGAACCGCCCCGGACCCCGCCCGTCCCCGCTCGGCGGCGGGGAGAACGGAATGAACGGGGACCGGGAGGGGAGAGGCCATGCCGGAATGCCGGCAATATGCACAAAGGGGCTATCCGGCATGCATCAAACACATGCAGAACATGACGGAACATGACATTTCCTGACGCTTCCGGCAGCGCCGCCGCAACGCCGTATTCCGGAAGGACCGAAGCCGCTTTACGATGGGCCGCCATGGGCAATCGGCATGTTGCGCCCGCATCGCATGCGAACTTGCGGACGAGCCGCATGGGACTGTCGGCGCGAACCGTCGGAGGTCCGCCTGCAAGCGAGGCGAACGGCGGCGCGTCAGAAGCGGTAGCCGGGAAAAGGAGCCTGCGATGACCTTCCGCGCCGAGAACTGGAGCTTGCGCAAGCCGGTGGTGCGCTCGCGGCACGGCCTTGTCGCGGCGCAGGAGGCGGAGGCGGCGGAGCAGGGCGCGGCGGTGCTCAAGGCCGGGGGCAATGCGGTGGACGCGGCCGTGGCGACGGCGCTCTGCCTCGCCACGACCGAACCCTGGATGAGCGGCATCGGCGGCGGCGGCGTCATGCTGATCCATCTGGCGGAGGAGCGGCGCACGGTCGGCATCGACTATTCGATGACGGCGCCCCGGAGCCTTGACCCAGCCCGCTACCCCCTGAGCGGCGAGGAGGGGCCGGAGGACGCGCTGTTCGTCTGGCCGCGCGTGGAAGGCGACCGCAACATGATCGGGCCGGAAGCGGTGGCGGTGCCGGGCGCCGTTGCGGGCTTCGCCCTGGCGCTGGAGCGCTACGGCACGCTCGCCTGGGCCGATGCGCTGGCGCCCGCCATCGAGACGGCCGAGCGCGGCCTTGCCGCCAGCTGGTATGCGACGCTGCAGATCGCCTTTGGCATGAGCGCCGGCCTCGGGCGCTATCCGGAGGCGCGCGAGACCTATCTTCCGGGTGGCGCGCCGCTCGTCTCGCAGACGCCGCATGCGCCGCTCCGCCGTCCGCTCGGGCGGTTGCCGGAGACGTTGCGCCGCCTGGCCAAGGCGGGCCCGCGCGACTTCTACGAGGGCGAGACCGCGCGGCGGATCGCGGCGGACATGGCCGCGTCCGGCGGCCCGCTCACGCTCGACGACCTCGGCGCCTATGAAGCCTTCGAGGTGGAGCCGCTCGCCGTGCCGCACCATGACGGCGTGGTGCGGCTGATGCCGGGCCTCAATGCCGGCCCGACCTTCGCGCGGGCGCTCGGCAATCTCGACGCCCGGCTCGACCGCGCCGCCGGACTCGACGCCGCCGCCTATATCGCCTGGGCCGAGGCGCTGAGCGAAGCCTATGAATACCGCCTCGCGCATATGGGCCATGACGGCGATGCGAGCGGGCGCGGCTGCACCACCCATCTCTCGGTCGTGGATGCCGCCGGCAACATGGTGTCGCTCACCAACACGCTGCTGGAGCGCTTCGGCTCGCGCTTCATGCTGCCCGGCACCGGCATATTGATGAACAACGGCGTCTATTGGTTCGACCCGCGCCCCGGCAGGCCGAACTCGCTCAGGGGCGGGGTGAAGCCGCTCAACAACATGGCGCCTGTGGTGGTGACGGAACCGGACGGGACCGGCCGCTTCGCGCTCGGCGCATCCGGCGGGCGGCGGATCGCGCCGGCCGTCTTCCAGCTGACCTCCATGCTGCTCGATTTCGGCCTCGACCTGGAAGACGCGGTCCACCGGCCCCGCATCGACGCGAGCGGCGAGGGCAGGGTGACAATAGACCGCGAGCTGGTGCCCGAAATACGCGCCGCGCTCGCCGGGCGCTTCCCGACCGAGGTGACCGAAAGCGCCGTCGGCCAGAAGCTGTTCGCCAACCCGCAGATCGTCATGCGGGGCAACGCGGGGGCGGCGCCGACGCCGCCGGACGCACAGTTCGCCGCGTTCAACGCGGCGGCCGCCCACGTGCAGTCGCCGACGGCGGCGGTGGCGCTCGGCGGCTGATGCTGGAGGCGCGCGGCCTCGCCTGCGAACGCGGCGGGCGCGAGCTGTTCCGGGACCTCGACCTTGCGCTCGCGCCCGGCGAGGCGGCGCTCGTCACGGGGCCGAACGGCGCCGGCAAGTCGAGCCTGCTGCGCGTTCTGGCGGGGTTGCTGCCGGCCTCTGCGGGCGCCGTGGCCTGGACCGGCGGGGGAGAGGCCGACTTCCACTATGTCGGCCATGGCGATGCCGTGAAGCCGGCGCTCACCGTCTCGCAGAACCTGGCCTTCTGGGTGCGGCTCGCGGGCCGGGGCTCCGTTGCGGCGGGCCTGGAGGCGGTCGGCCTCGCCGCGCTTGACGACCTGCCGGCGCGGCTGCTTTCGGTCGGGCAGCGCCGGCGGCTCGGCCTTGCACGCCTCTTCGCGGCGCCCGCTCCGCTCTGGCTGCTGGATGAGCCGACAGCCGGTCTCGACGAGGCTGCGGCGGCGGTCTTCGAGCGCGGCCTGGAGGCCCATATCGCAGGAGGCGGGGCGGCCGTCATCGCCACCCATGTCCCGCTCGGGCCGGCCGCTGCTCACCGCATCGAGTTGGGCGCCGCCGGCCTGTGAGAGTCTTTCTGGCCCTGCTCGGCCGCGACCTCGCGCTCACCGGCAGGCAGGGCGGGGAAAGCGGGCTGGCGCTGCTCTTCTTCGTGCTGGGCGCGGTACTGTTCCCGCTGGGCCTCGGGCCCGATCCCGGCACGCTCGCCGGCGTCGGGTCGGGCCTGCTCTGGGTGATCGCGCTGCTGGCGGCGCTGCTCTCGCTGGAGCGGCTGTTCCGCGCGGACTGGGAGGACGGCACGCTCGACCTGCTGGTCGCCCGCCCGGAGCCACTGGTGGCGGTCGTGCTCGCCAAATGCGCCGCGCACTGGCTCGCGACCGGCCTGCCGATGGCCGTCATCGCGCCGCTGCTCGGCTCCATGCTGGCCGTGCCGGACGAACGCCTCGGCCTGCTCACGCTCTCCTTCCTCATCGGCACGCCCGCGCTCACGCTCATCGGCTCCGCCGGCGCGGCGCTCAC
>JAPOZD010000316.1 GCA_026706245.1 Alphaproteobacteria bacterium | reverse complement strand
GACCACGAGCGAGGCGGGCGCGCCCGAGCATTCCGCAAGATGCGCGCATTGCAGCGCGTGCTGAAGCTGGCTGACGGCCTCGTCGCCATATTGCGCCGCGCCTTTCGTCTCCAGAATGTCCATGATCCGGTCTGCTGCCGACATGCGCCCTTCGCTCCCGCCTAGATGACCCTCAGTCCTTCGCGCCATGTGCTGCGCACGACCGCAACGCCCTCGACCTCCCTGACGCGAATGAAATCCGCCCGCTTGCCTTCCGCAATCTCGCCCCGGTCCTCCAGCCCGACCGCCCGCGCGGGATTGGCCGTCGCCACCCTGGCCGCGCGGGGAAGCGTCATGTCCGGGATGCCGTCGCGCAGCAGGAACACGCCCTGGAGCGTGCTCGACGGGACATAGTCGGACGACAGCATGTCCAGCAGGCCCGAAACGGCAAGGTCGAGAGCGGAGGCGTTGCCCGAATGCGAGCCGCCGAGCACCAGATTGGGCGCGCCCATCAACACGGCGAGGCCGTTCCGCCGCGCCGCTTCGGCGGCCTCCGCCGTGGTGGGGAATTCGGCGATGGCGACGCCGTCGCGCACCGATTCCTCGACATGCTCGACGGTGGCGTCGTCATGGCTGGCCAGGGCGATGTTCCGGCCTGACAGGGCCTTTACGACCATTGAGCGGTGGCGGTCGCTATATTGCTGCTGCGCCTGTTGCTTGGTCTTCACATAATCGTCCATCTCATCGTCGTTCAGGCCGTAGCGGCCCTGGTAGTATTCGCGGTGCTTGGCGAGATCGACGAACTGCCTTTGTCCCGGCGTGTGATCCATCAGGGAAACCAGACGGACCAGAGGGTCGTCCATGAACGGCCGGAATCGCTCCATCAGGCCCGGACTGGAGACCTCGCAGCGCAGGTGCAGGAAATGCTCGGCGCGCAGCACGCCCCACCGCATCGCCGCTTTCACGGCATCCGCCATGCCCGAAAGATGTTTCGGACGCGCGTTATCGCCGCCGCCGATCCGCACGGTGTCGAGCGCCGTCGTGATTCCGGCGGCGGCGAGCTGGCTGTCATGCGCCAGCACTGCGGCCTGCGCCGGCCACTCGACGCCGGGGCGCGGCGTGAACTGGCGCTCCAGATTGTCCGTGTGGAGCTCGACAAGGCCGGGCAGCAGGTAGTCGCCCTCGAAGTCGAGCGCCGCGCCGGAGCCGACGGACCCTTCGCCGACAGCCGAGAACCGGCCGCCAGCCACCTCGACGGTGCCGGACACGATATCGTCCCGCGTCACGATCCGGGCGTTGGTAACGGTCAGGCCTGCCATCATGCCGCCTCCCTTGCGGCGGAGAGGGGCACGGTCCGCGTCGCCACGGCGTCCCGCACCTCCGAATCGTGGAAAATACCGACAATCGCAGTACCACGCCGGACGGCCTCGCGGATGAGACCGATCGCGGCATCCCGGTTTTCCCTGTCGAGCGATGCGGTCGGCTCGTCCAGCAGCAGCACGGGATAGTCGGCAACGAAGACGCGCGCGAGGTTGACCCGCTGCTGTTCGCCACCGGAGAAGGTCGCCGGGGCCAGCCGGTGCAGCGCGGCCGGAATGTTGAGGCTCTGGAGTACTCCGCGCGCGGCTTGCCTCGCCTCTCGCGGGTCTGCGCCGCGATTGCGAAGCGGCTCGGCGACCACGTCCTCCGCGGCCACGCGCGGGATGACGCGCAGGAACTGGCTGACATAGCCGACGGTGTCACTGCGGACAGCGAGTATCTCGCGGGGATGCGCCGCCGCCATGTCCACGGTCCCGCCCCGGTGCCGGACGAGGATGCGCCCTCCGTCGGCCCGGTAGTTGCCGTAGATGCAGCGGAGCACGGTGCTCTTGCCGATGCCGGAGGGACCCCGGAGCGCCACGCACTCGCCCGGCTCCACGGCGAGGTCGAAGCCTGCCAGCACGGAAAGGCGCACGCCGCCCTGGTTGTGCAGGGTGAAGGACTTCGCGAGGCCCTCGATCCGGATCGCCGCCGTCAAGATATGCCGCCTTTCTCGCTCACGGATGGAGCACCGAAGACACGAGGAGTTGCGAGTAGGGGTGCTGCGGGTCGTCGAGCACCTGGTCGGTCAGGCCCGATTCCACAATCTCGCCCCGGCGCATGACGAGCAGGCGGTGCGACAGGAGGCGCGCGACGGCCAGATCGTGCGTGACGATGACAGCCGCCAGCCCGAGGTCCGAGACCAGGCCGCGCAGAAGGTCCAGCAGCCGCGCCTGGACGGATACATCGAGGTTTCCCGTAGGCTCGTCCATGAACACGATGCGCGGCGCGGTCACCAGGTTGCGCGCAATCTGGAGGCGCTGCTGCATGCCGCCCGAAAAGGTGAGCGGCAGGTCGTCCATGCGCCCCGTATCCATCTCGACCTTGTCGAGCCAGTCCGTGGCGGTCTCGCGGATGTTGCCGTAATGGCGCGCACCGACGGCCATCAGGCGTTCGCCGATATTGGCGCCTGCGCTCACCTCCATGCGCAGGCCCTCTTGCGGGTTCTGGTGGACGAAGCCCCAGTCCGTGCGCATGAGCAGGCGCCGGGCGGGCTCGCTGATGCGGTAGATGTCCGCCGGGCCGTCATGCCTCGTCGCGTATTCGACCGTTCCCGAAGTGGGCTCGAGGCGGGCGGAAATGCAGTTCAGCACCGTCGTCTTGCCGGAGCCGGACTCGCCGACAATGCCCAGAACCTCGCCCGGCCAGATGTCGAACGACACATCGCGGCAGCCGATGATATCTCCCTAGAATCTGGTCACGCCCCGGGCGGAGAGGAGCGGCGGCGCCTCCGGCATCATGCTACGCCCCGTCAGCTTCGCCGTTCCGCGAGGTGGGACCGGCGTGCCCGGCTTCGCGGCGCCTGCCGCAATAGTCCGTGTCCGAGCAGACGAACATGCGCCCGCCCCGGTCGTCGGTCACGATCTCGTCGAGGAAACTGTCGCCCGATCCGCAAAGCGCGCACACATCCTCCCATTTCTGGACCTCGAACGGGTGGTCGTCGAAATCGAGGCTCCGCACCCCGGTATGCGGCGGGATGGCGTAAATGCGTTTCTCGCGGCCCGCGCCGAACAATTGCAGCGCCGGTGAGCGGTCCATCTTCGGATTGTCGAACTTCGGGATCGGCGAGGGCCGCATCAGGTAGCGGCCGTTCACGCGCACGGGATAGTCGTAGGAGGTGGCGATATGCCCGAAGCGCGCAATGTCCTCATAGAGGCGGACATGCATGACGCCGTATTCCTCGAGCGCGTGCATCTTGCGCGTCTCGGCCTCCCTGGGTTCCAGCCAGCGCAGCGGCTCCGGGATCGGCACCTGGTAAACGAGGATCTGGCCGGCGCCGAGCCGCGTCTCGGGTATCCGGTGCCGGGTCTGGAGGATGGTGGCGTCTTCGGTGCGCTCCGTCGTCTCCACGCCGGCCGTCCGTGCGAAGAACTTGCGGATGCTGACCGCGTTCACCGTATCGTCCGCGCCCTGGTCGATCACCTTCAGCGTGTCGTCGCGGCCGATAATGCTGGCCGTGACCTGGATGCCGCCGGTGCCCCAGCCGAAGGGGAGCGGCATTTCGCGGCTGCCGAAGGGCACCTGGTATCCCGGGATGGCAACGGCCTTCAGGATCGCCCGGCGGATCATCCGCTTGGTCTGCTCGTCCAGATAGGCAAAGTTGTAGCCCTGCTCCGCCACGGTGCCTATTCCGCCGCCTCGGCGGGCGGGTCTTCAAACTCTGCCCTCAGCTTCCGCAGCAGTTCGAGCTCCGACTGGAAGTCCACATAATGCGGCAGCTTCAGGTGCTGCACGAAACCCGACGCCTCGACATTGTCGCTGTGATAGAGGACGAACTCCTCGTCCTGCGCCGGTGAAACCGACGCCTCGTCAAGCTCGGCCGCGCGAAGCGCGCGGTCCACGAGCGCCATGGACATGGCCTTGCGCTCCTGGTGGCCGAAGACGAGCCCGTATCCCCGCGTGAATTGCGGCGGCGCCTCGGCGCTGCCCCTGAACTGGTTGACCATCTCCACCTCGGTCACCTCAATCTCGCCGATCTCGATGGCGAAACCGAGTTCTTCCGGCACGATTTCGACCGCGACCGAGCCGTAGCGGATTTCGCCGGCGAAGGGATGGTTGTTCGAGAAGCCGCGCTGGGTCGAATAGCCGAGCGCCAGCAGGAACCCTTCGTCGCCGCGTGCCAGTGTCTGGAGCCGGGCGTCGCGGCCCGCTGGGAAGCGGAGCGGCTCCCTCGTGATGTCCGTCGGCGGCTCTTCTCCTGCTGCCGGGCCGCAGTCTTCCTCCATCAGGCCTTCGCGTCCCAGCAGGTCCACGACGCGGGGGACCGGTTCCTCTGCGGGCGGGTCCGCCTGCTCCCCCGGGGCGAAGCCGTCGCTGCCGTCTCCGCCTTCGCCGGCGAGCCGGAAATCCAGCAGGCGGTGGGTGTAGTCGTAGGTCGGGCCCAGTATCTGGCCGCCCGGAATATCCTTGAAGGTCGCGGAAATCCGCCGGCGGATCGCCATCTGGGCGGTATCGACGGGTTCGCTGTTCCCGAGGCGCGGCAGGGTCGTGCGGTAGGCGCGCAGCAGGAAGACGGCTTCGATCAGGTCCCCCTGCGCCTGCTTGATCGCGAGCGCCGCAAGCTCCCGGTCGTAGAGCGAGCCTTCGGACATCACCCGGTCCACGGCAAGCCCGAGCTGCTCCGCGATCTGGCGGGTCGAGACCTCCGGCACAGACGGATCGCCGCGCCGCGCCTCGTCCAGCAGGCGGTGGGACGCCTCTATGGCCTTCTCGCCGCCCTTGACAGCGACATACATCTCAGAACCTCACCTCAGTGGAGCGCGGCACGGCTGCGAGACTCGCGCCCGATGCGAACACAAGGTCCACACCTTGCGGAAACAGCGCCTCCATCTCGCGGCGCTGCTTCCAGAAGCCCCCGGCAATTCCAGCCGCGCGAAACTCCCGGCAGTCCTCGATTCCCGGGCCTCGAAGCGTGACCGCCTCGCCGGACTCCAGGGACGGAACCTGGAGTATGACGGTCGTGCCCTCATCCGGATAGGCCTCCGAGCCGAGCGGGAACGCGCCAAGCGCCGGCATCTCCGACGGAGCGGCCATGACGGCGAAGCGCGCGGCGTCCGTCTCCTCCACGAGCGGGCAGCCGCAATGGAAGCGGAGCCAGGCCCGCACCTCCTCGCCATCCGCCGCCGCGTCCAGCCAGACCGGCGTCTCGAAATCCAGCAGGGTCAGGCAGAGAGCGGCGGTCGCGCGGTCGAGGGGAGCGGGCGGGGCCAGATCGACCGCGATATTCTGCAGGGAGCCGGGCTCGGACATCGCCCGGAGCACGCGGCGGAACACCTGCTGGCTGTCCGCCACCGGGGCAAGGAAGCCGGGCCGGAGCGCTGATCCGTTGCCTGCCGCCGCCACGGGCCTCACTCCCGCTCCCGGGCCATGGTGAAGAACTCGACCCGCGAGCTGGCGGCGTTCGCGCGGCCCTCCTCGCGTCGGGCGCGCTCGGCCGATTCCAGCGGGGCGATGACGGTTTCGTCCCGCCCGCCGCGGCGCTCCGGCTGCTGGAGCCGAGCGTCGAAGGCCG
>JAPOZD010000127.1 GCA_026706245.1 Alphaproteobacteria bacterium | reverse complement strand
CGTATGCGGTGCGGGGGCCCCACCTTCCAGTAGAGGCTCAGATTTGAGATTCACCGCTTCTTCGGAAGCAGGAGGTGAGTTTCACCATGGTGGGCACTGCTGAGCTTCTCACAGAGGCGGAAGTGATCCCGGGAGTGAAGGGGTATCGCCGTTGGCCGGACGGGCTGAAGGCGCGGATCGTCGCCGAGACGCTAGAGAGGGGAGCGACGGTGCGCGGGGTGGCGGCTCGTTACGATCTGCGACCGAACCAGCTATCGGACTGGCGTCGCATGGCGCGCGAGGGCCGTCTGGTTTTGCCGGCATCGGACTCGGTGCCGTCATTTGCGGCGGTGGTGGTTCGGGAAGAGGAGCGCCCTGATTGGCCACCGGCGGGCTCCAGGATGGAAGTGGTGCAGGGCCAGGTGACGGTCCGTCTGGACGCCGCGACGCCGGCTTGCCGGCTGGCGGAGATCGTGTCAGCGCTGAATGCGGCGCCATGATCTTCCCGTCGAACCGGGTGCGGATCGTTGTCGCGACGAAGCCCGTCGACTTCCGCCGCCAGCACGACGGCCTTGTCGCGCATGTGAAGGGCGCGCTGCGGCGGGACCCGTTCACCGGCACGATATACGTCTTCCGATCGAGGCGAGCTGACAGGCTGAAGCTGGTCTTCTGGGACGGGACCGGTCTGGTGATGATCTACAAGCGCCTGGAGGACCAGGGCTTTGTGTGGCCGGCGATCCGCGACGGGGTCATGTCGCTGAGCCATGCGCAGTTCGAGGCCTTGTTCGCGGGCCTGGACTGGCGGCGTGTGCGGGCGCTGTCGGCGCGGCGCCCGGCTGAGGCGGAGTGACTCAGCCGGTGGATCGGGGCGTCCGGCTCCGCGACACTGTGCTACCAAGCGGGCCATGGCTGCGCTTGCGGAGATCGACCTTGAAACGCTGACACCCGAACAGCGGGAAGCGGCGGTGCAGGCGATCATGGCGCTGGAGACGCTTCGCACCGAGAACGAGGTGTTGACGGACCGCAATGAGGCGCAGTCCGAGCGCATCCGCCGTCTCGAACACCTGGTGCGCGAGCTGCAGCGCGTTATCTACGGGAAAAGGTCGGAGAAGCTGACGCCGGACGAGCGTCAGTTGGCGTTCGAGGACCTTGTTGCGGCGGCGGAAGAGATCGAGGAAGCGATCACGCCGGCCGATCCGACGCCGGCCCAATCGCCGAAGCGTCCTCGCCCGGCGCGCAATCTCGGCCATTTGCCGGACCACCTGGAGCGGATCGAGCAGGTGATCGAGCCGGAGAGCAGGCTCTGCCCCTGCGGCTGCGGGGAGATGGTGCGGATCGGCGAGGACCGCAGCGAGCGCCTGGACATCGTGCCGGCGCAGTTGCGGGTGATCGTCACGGTGCGCCCGAAATACGCCTGCCGCCGGTGTGAGGAAGGCGTGACCCAGGCGCCGGCGCCGGCCCGGCTGATCGAAGGGGCGCTACCGACCGAAGGCGCTATCGCGCATGTGCTGGTCTCGAAATACGCCGATCATTGTCCGTTGCACCGTCAGACGCAGATCTATGCCCGCTCAGGCCTCGATCTGGACCGCTCGACCCTGGCCGGCTGGGTCGGCAAGGCTTCGTTCCACCTCAGGCCGGTGGTTGACCGCCTGGCCCGGCACCTGAAACGGTCGTCCAAGCTCTTCATGGATGAGACGCGGGCGCCGGTGCTCGATCCGGGCTGCGGCAGGACGAAGACCGGCTGGTTATGGGCGCTGGCCCGCGACGACCGTTCCTGGGGCGGGCCCGATCCGCCGGGCGTCGTCTACTTCTACGCCCCCGGGCGCGGCGGCGAACATGCGGAGCGCTTCCTCGACGGCTTCGACGGCATCCTGCAGGTCGATGGCTATGCCGGCTACAGCCGGCTGGCCGGACCGAGCCGCAAGAGCGGCGCGCCGCTGCGGCTGGCATACTGTTGGGCACATTGTCGGCGCCGGCTTCGCGAAATCCACGACAGCAGCGGCTCGGAAATCGCAGCCGAGGGCTTACGCCGGATCGCCGAACTCTACGCCATCGAGGCCGATATACGCGGCAGCCCGCCGGAGCTGCGCCTCGCCGAACGGCAAACGCGCTCCGCGCCCCTGGTCGAGGCCTTCGGCGAATGGCTGACGCAGCAGCGCGCCCGCGTCTCGCCCAAGTCCCGGCTCGGCGAAAAGCTCGCCTATATCGCCCGTCACTGGGACGGCCTCCGGATCTTCCTCGACGACGGCCGCGTCGAAATGGATAGCAATGCCGTCGAAAACAGCCTGCGGCCCGTGGTCCTTACAAGGAAAAACGCCTTGTTCGCCGGTCACGACGACGGCGCCGCCGCCTGGGGACGCATAGCATCCCTCATCCAGACGGCGAAGTTGAACGAAGTCGAGCCCTACGCTTGGCTCAAGGCCACACTCGAAGCCATCGCAGCCGGTCATCCCAATGACCGCCTCGATGAACTGCTTCCCTGGAACTTCAAGCCGGCGTCAAGCTGAAAGCCGGCTGCCCCGCCCGCACCGCATACACTCAATCTGGTCACGCTGGTGCGCGAACCCTCCACCAACGGCGGCGGAGAGGACAGACTCGGCATCGGCAAGTGGCGCGTTGAAGAAATCGGCCATGAGGAAGAGGTTCTCGCATCCAATGTCCTGCCCATAGCAAATGCCGGCCCCGCCGGCTATAACGCTGACGCGCACCTATTGGGATAACTGTGGATATACGCATTTATTAGCAATCTATGGGATATCGATATCAACAAGGGGGTATCTCATGGAGATAAGTGGTCAATTTGATCATGACCTGCGTCCGGACGAGATAACCGCCGGCAGATGCTGAACCGCATCTTGGAGTGGCGCAGATCGGGCAGCCCGTCTTCTTGCTTGCGGGGGAGGCCGGGTGAGGGGCCGCTTGCGCACCAACGGAAGCGGTGGGCGAAACCCGTCACGCCGGAAGGCCCCCCAAACCCCCTCCCGCGCCGAGCGGGAGGGAAACGCTCCCGGACATGTGTCCTGCCTTGAGCGCCCCGGGTTACGCCGCCTGCCCCTCGCGGCGGAAGGCTTGGCCGGCGTGTTCGGGCTGGTCGGTGCGGAAGATGAGGTCGTCCACGGGTTCGCCCGACTCGTAGCGGGCCAGCAGCTCGTCCGGGTCGAAGAGCTGGCCGACGGGGTCGCGCGCGAAGGTTTCGCTGCGCATGAACGCCCCGGCGGCGGCCAGGTCCATCATGTCGATCTGGAACTCCAGCCCGTTGCCGTCCGGGTCGCGGTAATACATCGAGAGCGTGAGCCCATGGCGGATGGGCCGGTAGGGCAGGATGCCCATGTCCTTCAGCCGCCTGTAGGTGTCGAGCAGCTCGCCCAGGTCCCGCCAGGTGTAGGCGACATGGTGGACGCCTGCCTCGTCCGGCCGGCGTTCCGCCGCGCCTTCCGGCTGAGGCCCCAGATTGATGAAGGCGAAGCGGTGGTGCTCGTCGTCATAGGTCAGGAACGCCAGCCGCTCGTCCCGGTGCTGGATGCGCGCCTCGAAGACGCGGGCGTACCAGTCGATCATCTCCTCATGGCGGTGGGTGTTGTAAACGATGTGGGCGAACTTGCTGGGCGCAACCATCTCTGCCTCCCTCCATGCGTTCCGGCCGGCGTCAGACCCTGACCGGCGGTTCCGTCTCGCTCGTGGCCAGCATCTCCGCGTCGGTCATGGCGAGGATCGTCTCATAGCGGCCGGGCGGATAGTTGGTCATGTGCGGGCCGGGCGCGTCGGGGCCGGGCTGCGGCACCGCGCCGCCGCTGTCCGCGAAGTCCGAGGACCGCTTGTAGCGCGCAAGCTCGTCCGCGCCGATGCCGGCGAGCGCGACCACCTCCGGGTCGATCCACGCCTCGGCGTCTATCGGTCCGTCGGAACAGGACAGCTCCAGCGCGAGGTTCTCCGGCCCGGCGAAATAGATCGACTTGCAGAAGCCGTGGTCCCTGGGCCCGATCACCGGCACGCCCTTGGCGCGCAGGCGATCCTTCATCGCCATCAACTCCTCCTCGCCGCGCACGCGGAAGGCGACATGCTGCATGGTCCCGGCGGCGCTGTTGGCGCCCGGATTGCCGGCATGGGTACGCCCGATCTCGGACGGGATGTCCCCGATGGCGTCGTTCTGCACCAGCGCAATGGCGCTTTCGTCGTTCAGGCGCAGGAAGCCGTGGAAGGTGTTCTCGACCCCGTGCATCCAGTAGAGCACGACCAGCTCCATGCCGAGCTTGTCGGTGAAGAACTCGATCTGCGTCTTGATGTCGGCGGTGGTAATCGCGAGGTGGTGCAGGCCCTCGAGCTTGTTCATGGCGTTTCTCCCGATATGTCCGCCGGCTGCGCGGCGAGGGGATGTCTCAGGGATAACATCGGCCGCCCCGGCGCGATTTCCAACCCGGAATCCCGCGCCGTTTCCTCCTGTCCCTCACCCTGAGCAGCGCCCGCGCTCCCTTTGCGTCGCCCCGGACCCCGATCCCTACCGGATTCACACATCTGCGCCCGGTGGCGTGGCGTTGCATTACCCCAACCGCCTGCCCTCGCGAAAGCGGGGGTCGCCCCGGCCCCCGAGCCGGGGTCCAGCCTCGGTTCTCGCGGCAGCCTCGGCGGTCCGGCCTCCTCTTCACCGGCTGCGGCGGCATCCTTGGTCAGGGATGGGGCCCCGCCTTCGCGGGGACGACCCCCGCTTCCGCGAGGGCAGGCGGGGGCAAAGGCCCACGCAGTAAGGCCAGCGGGCACACCGTAGACAAGCCAAAACGAGATGTGTAGCAAATCACAGATGCGCCTTCAGTGATCGCAGCGCTCGACATGCTGTTCGATAGAGTCCCATTTCTATTACGACGATACAGAGGGTTATAGAACCTGTCAACTATGTGATCGGGAAGATGATGGGTATGTGTTTGGCTGAGCCAAAATCGAGAAAATTCTCATATGGGTGTAGGTTTCATAATGTGACAGGCGATATCGAAGGCTTCTGGAGACATGATGACAGCACTATAGCAGCGTTGTCTGATTCTATGGACATCATTCGATAGATAATGGCATATATCATTTGGCTATCCTATGGGAGATATATAGACCTATGGGTAAAAACTCTGAAAGTAGGGGTAAATACGCTGTATCACATATACCGTTCGATGCTCGGCCGGGAGGATGAGACATGGCGGTAAGGCCCTCCGGGGAGAAGAGACGGCAGCGCGGCATCATGGCGACGGACGCCGAGTGGGCCGCCATTCGCGCGCAGGCGGAAGCGGCCGGGCTGTCGATCTCCGACTACATCATGCGCGTCCTCGTCGGCGCGCCTGCATCGCCGGTGGCGGGTCTCCCGCTGTCGGTGGTGGACCGGCTGATCCGGGCGGTGCTGGTTCTTGAACGCCTGGAGGCGAGGCGCATGGAGACGCAGGGGGCTGCTGACATCCTGCGGGCCGTCTCAGCCGAGGTCGATGCCTGGCTCGCTGCCGAGACCGCAATCGAGAGAAGAGGACCGTTGTCGTGAAGCTTGTGAAGCAGCATTGCATCTATTGTACTCCCGAGAGGTGGGAGAGGATCCGCAGGGGGGCCAAGGCGGCGAAGAAGTCGATGTCGCGCT
>JAPOZD010000367.1 GCA_026706245.1 Alphaproteobacteria bacterium | reverse complement strand
TGCTCCACGCGCGCCGCCAGCGTCTCGCCCTCGTCGAGGCGCTTCGTCAGCGCCGTCATCTCCTGCCGGTAGTCCAGCGCGGCCGCAGTCCATTCAATGTAGTATCTCGTGATCTCCTGCTTCACCGCCTGGAGCTCGGCAGAGCGCGCATCCAGATTCTGCCGCGCTTCGTCCAGCTGCCGCAGCCGCGTGCCGAGCACTCGCGCGCCCGACCCGAGCGCCTCGACCTGGCCGTCGATCTCCCCGGCGCGGGTCTTCAGCGCCGCCGTTTCGTCGCTGAGGCTCTTCTCGGCCGCATTCAGGTTCTGGATCGACTTGCCCGTCGCGGCCAGAACGGCCTCGATCGCCGCACGGATGTCGCTCACCCACTCCGTCGCCGCCTGGATCGCTGTCGCCGCCTCCTGCAGGTCGGTTCCGGCATCGCCGGTCGTCGTTTCGGCCTGTTTCGGCGCGAGGTCTTCCAGCAGGGCAAGGATACGCTGCTGGCTGGCAGCGAGATCCGCCGTCGTCATGGCAGCAGGATCGGAAGCTGGAACAGACGCGGCCTCGGCGCCGGGTTCGGCGTCTTCCCCGGCATTGCGTTCAGCCGCAGGTGCGTCCGCCGCCTCTGTCCCGCCCGCGCGCCAGCCGATCAGCAGGTCCATGCCGTCGCCGGCGCGGTCCGGCGGGGACGGGTCGTTGCCTCCGTTGTCCTTCGAGGTCATGTCCGCCGTTCCTTTCGCCCTGGCCGCAAAGCGCCGGACAGCATGGACGAGGCCGGGGGGAAATTCATCTCCCGCGACTGGCCGCGACAGATGATATGGCGGTTCCCTGGGAACAGATCCAACAAGGGTTGCGAATACAGGGTTCAGCAGGTTGCTCGATAGCGACCGGCCCGTCCGGATATCGAACCAGCCGGATTCTGACAGGTCAGGGCCATCTTTCTGGCGACAAGCGAAGACGTCCCGGACGCACCCACAATCATGTACGGATGCCGGGACTTGGCCTCACGTGGTCGGGTCGTTACTTCAGCGACAGCAGGGGCGGCGCGCGCAGGCGGGCGAACCAGTGCCGCACCTCCTGCCGGTTGATGTCGGCAATCGGACGACCGGCGAAATGCAGCAGCTGCTGCCTGCGCAGATAGCTGCGGTTCACGCAGAGCGTTCCGGGCTTCCAGAGCCGCTCGCGACGACGGAATGCCGTCTCGGCGACGACTTCGAACAGCGTTTCGCAGGGAGAAGCAGGTGCATGCTCGCCGCACCGGATTGCAGCAAGCATCTTGCTTGCCAAAGAGCGGGCCTCGGCAACGCCCATGATTCCAGCATCGCCGACGATCCTCCAGATGCGCTCTCCCCGATGCTGGCATTGAACGAAGAACTGCCTGCGGCCCGAGGGCGACACGCGCACGCCGAAGCCCCTGAGCTTCCCGTCGCGTATGTCGCGGACTGCCTTGCGCGGTCTGAGCGCCCTGATGCGGGCGTCGGTGAAGATGGTTCCAGGCATGTCCTTTCTCCCGGCTCCGATGGCAGCCAGGGAACAAAGGAATTGCACTCCAGTTCCCCAGCCGCTATAGTTTCGGGAGAAAAAACAACGCTATATCAGATAGTTAGCACCCACCGGTGCGCCCGGCGGTGTTAGGGTAAGCTCGCCCGCAAGGGGCAGGAGCCGGGAGGGGGCAGCGCGATGGGCTGGCGGATCGGGGTCGATATCGGCGGGACGTTCACCGATGTCGCCGTGCTGGACGAGGAGAGCGGGCGCGCGGGCATCGCCAAGGTGCTCACCACGCCGCGCGATTTCGGCGCTGCGGTGATCGACGGTATAAGGACGGCGTTGGGGGAATACGGCATCGACCCCGCTTCGGTCTCCCTCGTCTCCCACGCCACCACGATCGTCACCAACGCGCTGCTGGAAGCGAAGGGCGCCGATGTCGCGCTCATCACCACCGAGGGCTTCCGCGACGTGCTGGAACTGCGCCGCTCGGCCCGCGCGGACCTCTACGACCTCTTCCAGAACGCCCCGGCGGTGCTGGTGCCGCGCCGCCGGCGCTTCGAGGTGGCCGAGCGGATCGACGCCCAGGGCGAGATCGTGGCCCCGCTCGACGAGGCCGGGCTGGATGCGGTTGTCGAGCGCATCCGGTCCCTCGAGGTCGAGGCGGTCGCGGTCTGCCTCATGTTCTCCTTCCTGAACGACGCGCATGAGCGCCGGGTGGGCGAGCGGCTCCGCGCCGCGCTGCCGGGCCTGCCGGTGTTCCTCTCCAGCGAGGTGCTGCCGGAAATCCGCGAGTTCGAGCGCACCAGCACGACGGCCGTCTGCGCCTATGTCGGGCCGGTGCTGGCCTCCTATCTGGACCGGCTGGAGGCCGCGCTGGCGGAGCTCCGCCTGCCCTCGCTCTATGTCATGGGCTCGAACGGCGGCGTGTTCGACGTGCCGGAGGCGCTCAAGATGCCGGCGGGCGCCGTTGAGTCCGGTCCCGCCGCCGGGGTCATCGCCGCGCAGCGCATGGGCCGGCAGCTCGGGCGCGCGAACCTCATTTCCTTCGACATGGGCGGCACCACCGCCAAGGCGAGCCTGATCGAGGACGGCCGCATCGAGACCACGTCGGAATACGAGGTCGGCGGCGAGGGCAATGTCGGGCGCTGGCTCCACGGCACCGGCCATCCCATCCGGGTGCCGGTGATCGACCTCGCGGAAGTGAGCGCGGGCGGCGGCAGCATCGCTTGGCTCGACCCCGGCGGGGCGCTGCGCGTCGGGCCGCAAAGCGCGGGCGCGGAGCCGGGGCCGGCCTGCTACGGTCAGGGCGGCGCGCTGCCGACGGTGACGGACGCCAATGTCGTTCTCGGCTATCTCAGCCGCACCCACCTGCTGGGCGGGCGGCTCCCCATCGACGCGGCGGCCTCGGAGGCCGCGATCCGCGAGCATATCGCCGGCCCGCTGGGCCTGGATGCGGAGGAAGCCGCGGCCGGGATCGTCCGGGTCGTCAACAACAGCATGGCGGAGGCGCTGCGCATCGTCTCGGTGGAGCGCGGCCACGACGCGCGCGAATTCTCGCTCGCCGCCTTTGGCGGCGCCGGCCCGGTCCACGCGGCGGCGCTGGCCGAGGAGCTCGGCATCGCGGAGGTGATCGTGCCGCCGATACCGGGCGGGTTCTCGGCGCTCGGCCTCGTCGCGACCGACCTTCGCCGCGACTGGTCCCACACCGTCTACGCACCTAACGGTTCTAACTATCTGATATAGCGTCGTTTTTTCTCCCGAAATTTGCAATCGGGGAACTGGACTGCAACTCGCGGTTCCCCGGCTGCAACCGGAACCGGGAGAACGACATGGCGAGGACTACCCTGACTGTGGCCCGCGTGGAGGGCCTGAAACCCCGCAAGACGTCCTTTGACATCCGCGACGCCAAACTCAGGGGCTTCGGCGTCCGGGTATTGCCTTCGGGCAGGAAGCGCTTCTTCGTCCAATGCCAGCATCGCGGCGAGCGGGTCTGGAAGATGTTGGGCGATGCCGGGACCATGAGCCTTGACGAGGCGCGGGCAACGGCCATCGAAACGCTTGCGGCGATCCGGCGGGGCGAGGAGGCCCCGCGCCGTCCCGACGAGACGCTCTTCGAGGCCGTTGCCCGGATCGTGTTCGAGCGCCATGCGCGGCTCTGGAAGGCCGGGACGTTCATTGTGAACCGGGGCTATCTTCGCAACCAGCTTCTGCCGCATTTTGCCGGGCGGCAGGTTGCGGAGATCGACCGGCAGGAGGTGCGGCACTGGTTCGCCTCGCTTCGCGCGACGCCGGTGGCGGCGGACCGGTCCATGCCGGTGCTGTCGGTCATCATGAGGGAAGCGGAGGTCATGGGCCTGCGCCCGGAGGGTTCCAATCCCTGCCGGGGCATCCGGCGCTACTGCCGCAAGGGCCGCGAGCGGTTCGTGTCCGACGAGGACATCCGCCGCCTGTCCGCGCGGCTCGGGGCGCATGAGGCCCGGTGGCCGCAGCAGGTCGCCGCGATCCGCCTGCTGCTGCTCACCGGCTGCCGCAAGAGCGAAATCCTGACGCTCAGATGGTCCGACTATCGCGAGGGCCGCCTGTTCCTGCGCGACGGCAAGGCGGGACCGAGAACCGTTTGGCTGTCCAGGCCCGCCCGGACCGTTCTCGACGCCCTTGCCCGGAAGAACCGCTGGGTCTTCCCCTCGATGCGTGGAGACCGGCCTCGATCCGTCGGCTGGCTGTTCCGCTTCTGGAACACGGTTCGCGCGGAAGCGGAACTGGACGATTTGCGCCTCCACGACCTGCGCCATGCGCATGCCAGCCTGGCGCTCAGGCAGGGCGAGACCGTGCTTGCCATCGGCAGGCTGCTGGGCCACCGCAGGGCGGAGACCACGCTGAAATACACCCATGCCGCGGACACGATGGTCAAGGATGCTGCCGAGATGATCGGCGGCGTGCTGGGGGGAGACTGACCCATGGCGGCAAGGGAGAGGATGAAACTTACCGACGCCGCTATCGCGCGGCTTCGCCCTCGCGGGCGGGAATACTCGGTCTGGGACAGCCGCGTTGCCGGTCTCGGCGTCCGGGTGCGGCCTACCGGCGGACGCAGCTATGTGCTGCTGCTGGACGCGGGCGGGCGCACGAAGCGCGTCTCGCTCGGCCCGGTCTCGACGAAGAGCGTCGCCGACGCCCGGCGGGAGGTTCTCGGGCGCCACGCCGATCCGCAGCCGGAGAAGACTGCCGGGCCGGCGGCAGCGGTCCCGCTGTTCCGGGATTTCGTCGCGGGCCCGTGGAAGGAGGTCCATTTCGCCCGCTACAAGCCGTCGGGCCAACGAACCGCGTCCTGGTCGCTCGAACGACAATTGCTTCCCGCTTTCGGCACCAGGCCGCTCGACCGCATTACCCCGGCCCATGTCAGGCGCTGGTTCGAGCGATACAGCCGCACCGCACCGGGCGGCGCCAACCGCAGCCTCGGTATTCTCGGTCAGATCCTCAACTTCGCCGTCGCCTGCGGCCATGTCGAGACCAATCCCGCAACAGGCATCGCATTCAACCGTCGTCCGGCGCTCACGCGCTTCCTGTCCCGGGAGGAGATTGCGCGCCTGCACGGCGTTCTCGATGCCCGGACCGGCAAGGGGCGCCAACAGCAGGCCGACATCATCCGGCTTCTGCTGCTCACAGGATGCCGCAAGGGCGAGGTGATGAATTTGCGCTGGACCGAGGTTCATGACGGCATGCTGGCCCTCGCCGACGCCAAGACCGGGGCGAGAACGGTTCCGCTCGGCAGCCGGGCACGCGCCATTCTCGACCGCCAGCCGCGCGGCGAAAGTCCCTTCGTATTCCCTTCGCCGCTCGATCCGGCCCGGCCGCGCGGCCCCGCGCTGCCGCTCTGGTATCGCGTGCGCAAGGAAGCCGGGATTGAAGACTGCCGCCTCCACGACCTGCGTCATACCATGGCGAGCCATGCCGTCATGAACGGCGTGCCGGTGCCGGTCGTCTCCCGAATGCTCGGTCATTCCAATGTGCGGATGACGCTTCGTTACGCCCATCTCGCAGACCGCGATATCGAGGCGGCGGCCGAGCGGGTCGCCCTCTCCCACGCCTTCGGCGGACTCGCCGCCGCGCTCGTCGGCGTCTCGG
>JAPOZD010000032.1 GCA_026706245.1 Alphaproteobacteria bacterium | reverse complement strand
TCGCACGATATTATACTTCGGTCCGTATGGAAACCCGGTGATGTCCTCGGAGCCGTCCTCGGTCACCACCAGGATGTCGTGCTCCCGGTAGCCGCCGGCGCCCGACCGGCCCTCGGGGATCATGATCATCGGCTCCATGGACACCACCATGTTGGGCTCCAGCACCGTGGTCACGTCCTCGCGCAGCTCGAGGCCCGCCTCGCGGCCGTAGTAGTGGGAGAGCACGCCGAAGCTGTGGCCGTAGCCGAAGGTGCGGTTCTCCAGCAGGCCGTAGCCTTCGTAGATTTCGTTGAGCGCGGCGGCGATGTCGCAGCAGCGCGCGCCGGGGCGGATGAGCGCGAGGCCGGCTTCATGCACCTCGACATTGATCCGCCAGAGCCTGAGATGCTCGTCGGAGCACTCCTCCGCAAAGAGCGTGCGTTCGAGCGCGGCGTAGTAACCGGCCATCATCGGGAAGCAGTTCAACACCATGATGTCGCCGCGCCCGATCCGCCGCGAGGTGACGGGGTTGTGCGCGCCGTCGCTGTTGGGGCCGGACTGGAGCCAGGACCATGTGTCCATGAGCTCGACATGCGGCTGGCTGCGGGCGATCTCGCGCACCATGGCCTGCGTCGCCTGGAGCGCGACTTCATGCTCCGGAACGCCGACGGCGATGGCGTCCACGGCCGCCGCCCCGCCGATATCGGCGATGCGGGCGCCCTCCTTGATCCAGGCGATCTCCTCCGCGGACTTCACCATGCGCATGGCCATGGCGGGCTTGCCGGCATCGACCAGCTCCGAGGTCGGCAGCGCGCCCTGCAATTTGCGCAGGTTCTCGACGGTCAGGTGGTCGAACTCGACGCCGACCCGCCGGCCGTCCGGGATGAGCGTCTTCACGGCGGCGAAATAGTTGTCCCGGTGCCAGTCGGTATAGACGAGATTGCCGCCGAAGGTCCGGCGCCCCGGCTGGCCGCCGTCCACATTCGGCGTGATCGTCGTCTGGCCGTCATGCGTCACGACGAGGCCGAAGGGGCGGCCGAAGGCGCAATAGAGGAAGGCGCGGAAATAGTTGACGTTGTGATAGGAGGTGAACAGGCAGGCGTCGATCCGCCTCGCTTCCATATGGGCGCGCAGCGCGGCGAGCCGGCGCTCCATCTCGGCGGGGGAGAATGTGGGGACGGCCTTCGCGCCGCCCTGGATCGTCTTGAGCTGTTCCATCGCGGTTATCCCGAGCCTCGGTGAGCCGGTGGAGTGCAGCATGTTCGGGGCTTGCGGCAAAGGGGCCTCGACAAGTGCGGCCGCTGCTGTCATGCGAGCGCTTTGCCGCAGGGGAGGAGCCGGATGTTCCACGAGTTCGACGGCGCGCGGATGGGCCATGTCACGGGGCTCCGCCGCGAAGGCGATGCCGCAGACCGTGTGCTGACCGCCACGGATTTCGCGGACGCAGCGGCGGAGATCGCGGAGTGGGAAGGCTATGCGCCAACGCCGCTGTTCGGGCTGGACGGGCTTGCGGGCGCTCTCGGCCTTGCGAAAGTGCTCTACAAGGACGAAGGGCCGCGCTTCGGCCTGGGCAGTTTCAAGGCGCTCGGCGGGGCCTATGCGGCGCTGCTTGTACTGCGGCGGGAGATTGCGGCGGCGCTCGGGCGGCCCGTTTCGCCGGCGGAAGTCCGCGAGGGCAGGCATGCGGAGCTCGCCTCCCGGATCACGCTGGTAACGGCGACGGACGGTAATCACGGCCGCTCGCTTGCCTGGGGCTGCCGGCGTTTCGGCGCGGCCTGCCGCATCTATATCCATGCCGGGGTGAGCGGGGCCCGCGCCGAGGCCATGCGCGCGCTCGGCGCGGAGGTGATCCGCATAGATGGCAATTACGACGACTCGGTGAGGCTCTCCCGCGAGGAGGCCGAGGCGAATGGCTGGTTCGCCGTCTCCGACACCTCCTGGCCCGGCTATATCGAAACGCCGCGCGATGTGATGGCGGGCTATGGCGTGATGGTGAAAGAGGTCTCGGATGCGCTGGACCGGCCGCCGACCCATGCCTCCCTGCAGGCGGGTGTGGGCGGGCTGGCGGCGGCGGTCGCCGCGGGCCTCCGCCAGCATTGGGGCGAAGCGTCGCCGCGCATCGTGGTGGTGGAGCCGGAGCTTGCCGCCTGCCTGTTCGAGAGCGCGCGCGCCGGGGGCATGACGGACATCCGCATCGAGGAGGAAACCTTGATGGCCGGCCTCTCCTGCGGCGAGCCTTCGGCGCTGGCCTGGGAGGTCCTGGCGGAAGAGGCGGGCGACTTCCTGACCGTGCCGGAGAGCCTCGTCGGCCCCGCCATGCGCCTGCTCGCCCGGCCGCTCGAACACGACCCGGCGATCGAGGCGGGCGAAAGCGCCGTCGCCGGGCTCGCCGCGCTGATTGTGGCGGCGCGCAGCGAGGACATGCGCCAAAGGCTCGGCCTGGACGGGGAATCGCGCGTGCTGCTGATCGGCTCCGAAGGCGCGACCGACCCGGAGAGCTACGTCGCGATCATGGGCGGCAAAAACTGATTGGGCCCAAGGACCCGCCTCACGGGACTGCGGCGGGGCGGGAACGGGCGCGGGCAAAGGCGATCAGCACGCCGGGGGCCGCCACGGCCACGGCAATCAGGGTCAGCTCCGTGTGGCCGACGCCGATCATGCCGCCGCCCGGCGCGGCGAGCGTGGCCCCGCCGAGCGCAAGCGAGAGGCGCGCGGCCCAGCCGGGCAGCCCGCGGCCGACATCGCCGACGCCGACCAGGTAGCCCTGGAGGCCGGCGCTGACCAGCAGGATACCGCAGACGGCGGTAATCAGCACCACGACCGTCTCCCCGGGCGCGCCCTGGAGCAGCAGCGCCGGGTTGAAGACGAAGAAGAACGGGATGACATAGATGACCGCGCCGATCCGCATCGCCTCGAAGCCCGTCTCCAGCGGCTCGCATTTGGCGACCGACGCCGCAGCGAAAGCGGCGAGCGCCACGGGCGGCGTGATGAAGGACAGCATGCCCCAGTAGAGCACGAACATATGCACCGCCATCGGGTCCATGCCGATCTTGATGAGCGCCGGCGCGAGGATGATGGCGAGGAAGATGTAGGCCGCCGTCACCGTCATCCCCATGCCGAGGATGAAGCTGGTGACCGCCCCCATGAGGAGCAGCACGAACGGCGTGTCGCCGGCGAGGTTGACGAGGTCGTTGGTGATCGATCCTGTCATGCCAGTGGCCTGGAGCGCGCCGACGACGAGGCCGACCGCCGCCAGCAGCCCGGCTAGTTCCGCCAGCAGGCCGCCGGTCGAATAGATGTAGGTCTTGAAGGTCGCCCAGCTCAGCCGGTGGTTCCGGTTGAACTGATTGACGACGAGCAGCAGCAGGGTGGCGTAGAAGGGTGCCTGGGCCTCCCGCCAGAGGAAGACCAGCAGGTAGATGAGCACGCCGAAGGCGGCGACATAATACCAGCCGTCCCTGAAGACGGCGCCAAGGGTCGGAAGCTCCGAGCGGTCGAGCCCGACCAGCCGGTTCTGCGCCGCATAGGCGTCGATCTGCATGAACAGGCCGAGATAGTAGAGCAGCGACGGCACCAGCGCGGCCATGGCGACCGTCAGGTAGGACACGTCGAGGAAGTCCGCCATGACGAAGGCGGTGGCGCCCATGATCGGCGGCATCATCGTGCCGCCGGTCGACGCGCAGGCCTCGATGGCACCTGCGGTCTTCGGCCGCACGCCGATACGCTTCATGGCGGGGATGGTGAGCGCGCCGGTGGTGAGCACATTGGTGATCGGCCCACCCGACATGGAGCCGAACAGGCCCGAGGAGAAGATCGCCACCTTGGCGGGGCCGCCGCGCACATGGCCGAGCAGCGCGAAAGCGAGATTGATGAAGAACTGTCCGCCGCCCGTATAGACCAGCGCGTTGCCGAACAGGAGGAAGCCGAACACCAGCGTCGTGAAAGCGCGCATCGGGATACCGAGCACGCTTTCCTCCGAATAGACATGGTAGGACGCCGTCTCCATCACCGTGCGCTCGACGGCAGCATCCGGCACGATGACGTTCAGATAGACCGGCAGAAAGGAGGCGATCAGGCACACGCCGAACACCGGCCAGCCGCCGGCGCGCCGCCCGCCCTCAAGGATCAGCAGCCAGAGGGCGACGGCGAACCAGGGCGCATGCCAGGGCGCCAGGAAGGTCTCAGCCCAGATCTCCTCGTTGATGGCCTCGCCATGCCAAGTGAAATAGGCGGTCATGACGAGCGTGAGCGCGAAGGCCGCGATGTCGTAGAACGGAACCCTGCGGCGCGGTGCCGATTTGTAGGCCGGCATGAAGACGAACAGCATCGCCAGCATCGAGCCGAGGATCAGGTACATGTATTGCTGATCGACGAGGACGTGGCCAGTGACGTTCTTGAAGAAATTCAGGCGGAATATCTGGTTGGCCGCCAGCGCGACGGATATGGCGGTCAGCAGGAAGGCAACCAAGACCCACCAGCGCCCCGGGCTGCGATAGCGGGAAGGTTCGAGGTCTTCGACCTTGCCGCCGGCTTCCGCGGCCGGTTTGTCGGACATGGCTCGGGCGCCTCCCTTGCGGGGCGAAGACCGGGCTAGGCGGCCGGCGACGGGACCCGGGCGCTTTCGCCCGGGCCCGTTCATCCGTCCGTCCCGGTTCGGACTACCAGGAGGTAAAGACGGGATCGAACCCGGCGTCTCTCAGAGCCTTGGCCCTCGACGCCTGCCATTCCTTCACGAAGTCGGCGGGCCCGCTAGCCACATGGGTGTCCCAGGCCATCTTCAGGACCTCCTGGCGGCGCAGCTTGTCCTCCTGGTTCGCCTGGCCTTCGGCGTTCCAGGTGCCGGCTTCCTTGTAGAAGGCGATCGAGCCCGGATGCATCGGCAGGTAGAAGTTGTAGAGTTGGCGGTCGAGTGCCCAGCCGTCCGCCGCCGGCGCGCCATCTTTGTAGTCGTCGAAATGCGTCACCATCGCCTTGGTCAGGCTGTAGGCCACCTCGTCAGAGACCGCCGTCGTGCCGATCAGGATCGGATAGATGCTGGCGATGGACTCTTGCATGCCGCCCGGCACGCCGGGACCGTGCGTGCAGAGCCCCTGCACATACCAGGGCACGACTGTCTGCACGCGCGCCCAGCCGTCCTTGTCCGCATGCGGCATCGGCGGGTGATAGACGCCGCGCGGGCTCGCTTCCATCTTCTTCATGAAGGTCGAGCTCGACGAGGTGATCGAGGCGTCAATATCGCCGTCGATGATGCCGTTGATCGAGGCCGCCCAGCCGCCGACTTCGACCAGCTGCACGTCGTTCACGGTCAGGTCGGCGAAACCGAGCAGCGCCTCCACGGCTTTCTGCAGCGCGGGCGAGCCCCGCACCCAGCCGATGCGCTTGCCCTTGAGGTCCGCCATGGTCTTGACACCCATGTCGTTGGCGACCGCGAAGGTCGTGCAGCCCTTGCCGCGGTTGAGCATGAGAAGACGGACGGGGGACGGCCCCCATTTCTCGCCGCCGAAGGCGAACACCGCCTCCTGGGCGTAAACGCTGTCGGAACCCGTCGCGGTGAACTGGGCCTTGCCGGCTTTCACAGGCGCAAGCCGCGCCACGTCGTTCTTGCCAGGAAGCACGCGGAGATTGACGTTGTAGCGCTTCTTCAGCATGCCGCCGACGGCGATCATCTGGCTGTAGCCGGTCGTGCCCGTGTTGTAGGC
>JAPOZD010000192.1 GCA_026706245.1 Alphaproteobacteria bacterium | reverse complement strand
AGCCACTCGCAGCTTCGCGCGAGCCGGTCGAGGCGTCCCGCCGCATCCGGGTCGAGGCGGAGGTCCGCATGCCGGTCGTGGAAGCCGTCGCCGAGC
The DNA here is from genome assembly GCA_026706245.1 of Alphaproteobacteria bacterium. Classification (GTDB taxonomy): domain Bacteria; phylum Pseudomonadota; class Alphaproteobacteria; order Bin95; family Bin95; genus Bin95. The sequence continues at coordinate 5,600 of JAPOZD010000192.1, read as the reverse complement.
GACACCCAGCGCGCCGGGCTGTAGCGGCGCGCCAGCGCCTCCAGCCGATCCAGCGTCGCATGGCTGTCATAGGGCGGCAGCAGCGCACGCCCTTCCGCCGCGAAGGCCGAGCCCTTTTCAAAATGCAGGTCGGCCACGACCAGCGTGCGCATCTCGGGCCACCAGAGCGCGCCCGAAGGGTCGGCGGCGAGTGACGCCCCGTTCAACCGGAAGCCGGACGCGGTCAAAGCGGCAGTTCCGCCATGTCCGCGCCGCCCATGGCCTCGGCGACCAGGTCGCTTTCGCTCTCCGCCGCCGTCTCGGCCAGCAGCTCCTCGATGGCGCCGCCATAGACGAACTCCTTGCCGATCTCGAGCAGGACCGGCACGGCGAGCGGCGAAACCCGGTCGAGCCGGCGCAGCTCGATCCGGCCCCGGGCCCGCGCCAGCATGCCGCCGAGGCGCCGGATGTCGGTCAGGCCCCGCGCCGCATCGCGGCGGGTTGCGCGCAGCAGCAGGTGGTTCGGCTCGTGCCGGCGCAGCACGTCGTAGATGAGGTCGGCATTGAAGGTGACCTGGCGGCGGGTCTTCTCCCGGCCCGGGTGGCGGCGCTCGATCAGTCCCGCCACGACTGCGACATTGCGGAAGGTGCGCCGGAGCAGGGTGGACTCCGCCATCCAGTCCTCGAGGTCGTCGCCCAGCATGTCTTCGGAGAACAGCTCGTCCACCTCCTCCGCCTCGCGCAGGCTCCAGACGGCGAGCACATAGTCCGACGCGCAGAAGCCGAGCGGGCCGAGCCCCGCGCGCTCCATGCGCCGGGTCAGCAGCATGCCGAGCGTCTGGTGGGCGTTGCGCCCCTCGAAGCAGTAGGCGACGAGATACCATTTGCCGCCGCGCGGGAAGGTCTCCACCAAGAGCCCGCCCGGGCGCGGCAGCACGGAGCGCCAGTCCTGCGCGCGGAGCCATTCCAGCACGTCGGGCGGGAACTCCCGCCAGCGCCGCCGGTCGGCGAGCAGGCCGCGCACCCGCTCGGCGAGATGCGTGGTCAGCGGCAGCCGCCCGCCGCCATAGGCGGGAATGCGCGGCGCCTCGCCCGTGGCGGCCGTGGTGCGGATGGTCATCTCCCGGATGCCCTCGAAGCGCAGCATCCGGCCGGCGAACACGAAGGTGTCGCCCGGTGCGAGCGTGTTGGCGAAATACTCCTCGACCTCGCCGAGCACGCGCCCGCCGAGCCGGACCTTCAGGGTCACGGCCTCGACGATGGTACCGACGTTCATGCAGTAGCGCCGGACGACATCGGCATTGGCGGCCCTCAACCGGCCGGCGCCATCGCGCTTCAACCGCCGGTAGCGCTCATAGGCGCCGAGCGCATAGCCGCCGGTCGCGACGAAATCGACGGCCTCCGAGAAGGTCTTGGCGGTGAGGCCGCGATACGGGAAGGCCCGGCGCACCTCCTGGAACAGCGCCTCCTCCTCGAACGGCCCCGATGCCGCAACCCCCGCGATATGCTGCGCCAGGACGTCGAGCCCGCCCGGCTCCGGGGCGTCGCCGTTGAGCGTGCCCGCCCGCACCGCGTCGATGGCGGCGTGGCATTCCAGCACCTCGAAGCGGTTGGCCGGCACCAGCAGCGCCTTGCTCGGCCGGTCGAGGCGGTGGTTGGAGCGTCCGAGCCGCTGGAGCAGCCGCGCCGCACCCTTGGGCGCGCCCACCTGCACCACAAGGTCCACATCGCCCCAGTCGATGCCGAGGTCGAGCGAGGAGGTGGCGACGACCGCCCGCAGCCGGCCCGCCGCCATCGCCGCCTCAACCTTGCGGCGCTGCTCCGGGGCGAGGCTGCCGTGATGCAGCGCGATAGCAAGGCCGTCCTCGTTGAGGTCCCAGAGCCCGCGGAATATGAGCTCCGCCTGGGCGCGGGTGTTGACGAACACAATGGTCGTGCGGTGCGCCCGGATGGCGTCGTGGATTTCGCCCAGCGCATAGACCGCCATATGGCCCGACCAGGGCATGGGCCCCTGCATCCGGGCAATGGCTATTTCCGGCGCGACGCCGCCGCGGCCGACCACGACTTCGACATCCGGCTCGCGCCCGGCGCTCGGCGACAGCCATGCGGCAAGATAATCCCGGTCAGCAACCGTCGCCGAGAGGGCCGTTCGCCGCGCTGCCGGCGCCATGCCGCCGAGCCGCGCCAAGCCGAGCGAAAGCAGGTCGCCGCGTTTGTTGTCCGCGAGCGCATGCAACTCGTCCACGATGACGCAGCGAAGCGGGCCGAAGAGCGCCGGCGCGTCGGGCCAGGACAGCATCAGCGCCAGCGATTCGGGCGTCGTCATCAGCATTTGCGGCGGCTTCCGGCGCTGGCGTTCGCGCTTGCGCTGCGGCGTGTCGCCCGTACGCGTCTCGACGCCGATATCGAGGCCCATTTCCGCAATCGGCGCCTCCAGATTGCGGTGGATATCGACAGCGAGCGCCTTCAGCGGCGAGATATAGAGCGTGTGCAGGCCGGGCCGCGGCGCAGTCGCGAGTTCGGCGATGCCCGGCAGGAACCCCGCGAGCGTCTTGCCGCCGCCGGTCGGCGCCACCAGCAGGGCCGAGCGCCCGGCCTCGGCCGCGCGCCACATCGCCAATTGGTGTTCATAGGGCCGCCAGCCGCGCGCCCGGAACCAGTCGCGGATCGCGGCGGGTTGCGGAACCCCGATGCCTGCCTCCATGCCGCCGCGCTTTCTTCCTCCGGCCCAGGGAGGCCATAGTAGCGCGATGACGGATGCGCTCGAAGACTGGCTTCGGCCGACGCCGGCCGGCCTCTGGTGCGAGCCGGGCGGCTTCCATATCGACCCGCAGCGCGCCGTCCCGCGCGCGCTGGTCACCCACGGCCATGCCGACCATGCCCGCCCCGGTCATGGGGCGGTGCTGGCGACGCCGGAGACGCTCGCCATAATGGCGCTGCGCTATCCCCGCGACCGCCCGGCCCGGCAGCCGATGCGCTACGGTGAGACCATGCAGGCCGGCGGTGTCTCCGTCCGGCTGGCGCCGGCGGGCCATGTGCTGGGCTCGGCCCAGGCGGTGCTCGAATATCGCGGGCGGCGGGTCGTCGTCTCGGGCGACTACAAGCGGGCGCCGGACCCGACCTGCACCGCCTTCGAGCCGGTGCGCGCCGATGTCTTCATCACCGAGGCGACCTTCGGCCTTCCCGTGTTCCGCCTACCGGACGACATGGCGGAGATCGCCCGCCTGCTGCGCTCGGTCGGGACCTTCCCGGACCGCTGCCATGTCGTCGGCGCCTACAGCCTCGGCAAGTGCCAGCGGATGCTGAGCCTGCTGCGCCGGGCCGGCTACGACCGGCCGGTATGGCTGCACCCGGCGCTCGACGAGATGACCGCGCTCTACCGGGATTTCGGCGTGGAACTCGGCGAAACCCGGCCGCTCGGCGACGCCGGAAACCTGGCCGGCGAAATCGTGCTTCAACCCCCCGGTCCGGAGCAGCGGACGGACCGGTTTGCCGAGCCGGTGCGGGTGTTCGCTTCCGGCTGGATGCAGATACGCGCCCATGCCCGCCGGCGCGGCGTCGAGCTGCCGCTCGCCATCTCCGACCATGCGGACTGGACCGCCCTGACGGCCACCATTGCCGACACCGGCGCTCCGGAAATCCGCGTGACGCACGGGCCGCCCGACGCCCTGATCCGCTGGGCGCAGGGCCGGGGCCTCGACGCCCGGCCGCTCCAGCCGACGGGCCAGCAGGGCGGATGAAGGCGTTTGCCGCGCTGCTGGACGCGCTTGCCTTTGCGTCCTCGCCCGCCGTCCGGGTCCGCCTTATGGCCGCCTATCTGGAGCGGGCGGGAGGCCCGGACCGGGGCTGGGCGGTTGCCGTGCTCGGCGGCCGCCTCGATACCGTCCGCGTCCGGCCAGCGGCCCTGCTTGCGCTCGCGGCGGAGCGGGTCGATGGCGAGCTGTTGCGGCTCTCGTCCGATTTCGTCGGCGATCCGGTCGAGACTGCCGCGCTCATCTGGCCGGAGAGCGGGGCCGCGCCTTCCCCGCCTCCGCTCGCCGAGGCGGCGCTCGCCCTTGCCGGCAGTTCCCGGTCGGCGGCGCCGGGCCTGCTCGCCGGCTGGTTCGACCGTTCGGATGCGTCCGTCCGGCTGGCACTGGCGCAGCTGGCCGCCGGTCGCCGTCCGCCCGGCGTCACGCCGCGGCTCGTGCGGACAGCGATTGCCGCCGCTTTCTCGGCCGATCTCGGCGCCATCGAAGAGGCGTGGCACGGGCAGACGCCACCATACGGGCCGCTCTTCGCCTGGCTGGAGGGCCGTGCTCCGCGCCCCGAAGCGCCTGCCGGCTTCCGGCCGCTCATGCCGGTCCGCGCGCTCGACGAGACGGCATTGGCCGGCCTCGACCTCTCCCGCTACCGGGCGGAACAGCAGTGGCCGGGCCGGCGCGTTCAGGTCGTTCTGGAGTCCGGCCGGCGCCGGCTCTACAGCGGGTCGGGCGACGACATCTCCTTCCTGTTCCCGGACGTCATCGCCGCGATGGAGGGGCTGGATGGCGTCTTCGACGGCGTGTTGACGGCGGCCGCCGGTCCGGATGGCCCGCCCTTCCGGCCGGGGCCGCCCGAAGCGTTCGAAAGGCGGTTCGGCCGCAAGACCGTCCCGCGCCGCCTTCTGGCCGAAGTCCCCGTCTTCGTCCGCCTCTTCGACATATTGTTCGATGGCGGCGAGGACATGCGCGTGCTGCCGCTGAGCCAGCGCCGCGAACGGCTGGAAGCGCGGATTGCAGGCCGGTCGCGTTTCGACCTGTCGCCGCGTCTAGCTTTCGAGGGGCCGGAGGCGCTCGACGCCCTGCGCCGGCAGGGCGTCTCCCTGGTGCTGAAGCCCGTTGACGGCTCCTACCGCCCCGGCGGGCCGCCCTGGCTCGTCGTCGGGGCTGCGCCGCGAACCGTCCGCGCCCTGCTCCTCGCCGCGCGGCCCGGCGGCCTCGGGGAGGCAGGCCCGAGTTACAGCATCGGCGTCCTCCGGGACGGCGCGCCAGCCGCCATCGGCGACGCACCCTGCCGCCTTGCGGCCGGGGAACGCGAACGGCTCGACCGTTGGGTCCGCAAACACACCACGGGGCGCTACGGCCCTGTCCGGGCGGTCGAGCCGGCGCTGGTGCTCGAGGTTGCGTTCGACGATGTCCGCCCCGCGCCCCGCCGCAAGGCCGGCCTCGCGCTCGAACGCCCGGAGATAACCCGAATTCTCTGGGACCTGCCGCCGGACGCCGCAGACGACCTTGAGCGGTTGACCGTCAACCGAACCGGGCAAGCCTGACCAAAGGAGTGCTGAATGACCCGTGTCGAAGTTTCCGACCACGCCGCGATGTCCGCACAGGCGGAGCTTCACCACCAGTATCTACTGGGCCTCGAGCTGATGGTGGCCGCGAACGAACGGCCGGAGGCGGTGGGCGAGTGGATGCGCCGCCTCTTCCGCCGGCTGCATGAGGACAAGTTCCTTTCAAGCTTCAGGAAACTGGGGCTGGAAGGCCTGCCGGACGCGGTGGCCTGCGCCCGGTATCACACGCTCTCGAACGTCATCGGCGGCGTGCCTGTGGAGTATATGGAGGAGTCCGACCGCAAGGCCTGGGTCCGCTTCCGCTATCCGC
>JAPOZD010000212.1 GCA_026706245.1 Alphaproteobacteria bacterium | reverse complement strand
CGGTCGATGACCCGGTGGGCGCCGATCGAACGGATTTCCCCGGCCTTGGCCCGGGCCGCCACGGCGATGACCTGAGCCCCCCGGCGGCGCGCAAGTTGCACCGCAGCCGATCCGACTCCTCCCGAAGCTCCGGTTACCAGCACGCGCTCCGCGCCCACCGCAGCCCTGTGCAGCATGTTCTCCGCCGTGGACCAGGAACAGGGAATCGACGCGAGTTCGGCGTCCGTCCAGTCGCATTGCACGCGGAAGGTTTCCGAAGCGGGCGCCCTGGCGAATTGCGCGAACGCCCCGTCGCACTCGGACCCGAAGGTCCAGCACTCGAACGGGCGGCGGCCGGCATAGCTGCGCAACATGGTCTTGACGATTACGCGCTCGCCGATCCGGCTGGCATCGACCCCGTCACCAACCGCCACGATCCTGCCGCAGCAGTCGGCGCCCTGAATCCGGGGAAAGGTCATCGGCCGGCCGGACCATGTTGCATCGTCCCGATCGATCCCGTCGAAGCCCCCTGAGCCGCCGTCTGCCGTGGTGGCGCTGGCCTTCTTGGAATACCAGCCGATGCGGGTGTTGATGTCGGTATTGTTCACGCCGGCGGCGCCCACCTCGATCAGCACGTCGCCGGGGCCGGGCTCCGGCGTGGGAACATCGTCGCGGAGCTCGAGGACATCCGGTCCTCCGTGGCCGGTCAGCAGCACAGCCGTCATGCGCGGCGGAATCGTCCGGTTCGCGTTCGCCACTCAGCCAGCCTCGAACACCGTCCGCCCGTCCACGACGGTGCGGAGGACCCGGCCCTGGACCGGGCGGCGGTCGAAGGGCGAGTTCCTGGACTTGCTGCGGAAGGCGTCCACCTCGATGCGCCCCGGGATGTCCGGGTCGAACACCACCACATCGCCCGCCCGGCCCGGCGCCAGGCGACCGAGCGGCAGGCCCAGCAGGTCCGCCGGAGCGGAGGTCAGCTTTTCCAGCACGTCGAGCAGCGCCATGTGGCCGTTGTGGTAGAGCTCGAGCGAGAGCGGCAGCAGGCTTTCCAGCCCGACGATGCCGGGTTCCGCATCGCCGAAGGGCAGGCGCTTCGATTCCTGGTCCTGCGGGTCGTGATCGCTCGCTATGGCGTCAATGGTGCCGTCGGCGAGCGCCTCCACCACGGCGCGCCGGTCCACCTCGGACCGGAGCGGCGGCGAGACCTTGCCGAAAGTCCGGTAATCGCCGATGGCGGTCTCGTTGAGCGCGAAATAATGCGGGGCCGTGTCGCAGGTGACCCGCCAGCCCTCGCGCTTCGCCCGGCGGATGAGCACCAGTGCCCCGGCGGTAGTGACATGGGCCGCGTGGTAGCGCCCGCCGGTCAGCGCGACCAGGCGCAGGTCCCGGTCGATCATCATTGCTTCCGCAGCGGCGGGAATGCCGGGCAGGCCGAGGCGGGTCGCGATCTCGCCTTCGGTCACGACGCCGCCCCTTGCCAGCTCGGGCTCTTCCGGATGTTGGACGATGAGCGCGTCGAAGGCCTGGGCGTAGGAGAGCGCCCGGCGCATGACGCGGGCGCTGGAAACGGCGCGCAGCCCGTCGGTGAAGGCGAGCGCGCCCGCATCCTTCAGCATGCCGAGCTCGGTCAACTGCTCGCCCTTCAAGCCGCGCGTGAGGGCCCCGTATGCGAACACCTTGACCCGCCTGACCTCGCGCGCGCGCCGGGCGATGAACTCCACGACATTCACGTCGTCGATCACCGGCGAGGTGTTGGGCAGGGCGACGACGGCCGTCACGCCGCCGGCCGCCGCCGCAAGGCTGCCGCTGTCGATGGTCTCCTTGTGCTCGCCGCCGGGTTCGCCCAGCTGCACCCGCATATCGACCAGGCCGGGCGCGGCGCAGGCGCCTTCGCAGTCGATGACGGCCGCGCCCTCCGGCGCCGATCCGGCGGTGACCTCCGGGCCGATTGCGGCAATCCTGCCGTCCTCGATCAGGATGCCGCCGGGGGCATCCAGCCGCGTCGCCGGGTCCAGCAACCGGGCGTTGACGAGCGCCGTCCGCCTGGTCACGCGGCCTCGGCGCGGTTCGACTGCAGCTTGCGGGTCAGCAGGTCGAGGCAGGCCATACGGACCGCGACGCCCATCTCCACCTGCTCCTGGATGAGCGAGCGGTGAATGTCGTCGGCCACGTCGCTGTCGATCTCCACGCCCCGGTTCATCGGCCCCGGATGCATCACCAGCGCATCCGGCCGCGCCGCCGCCAGCTTGCGGGCATCGAGGCCGAAGAAGTGGAAATACTCCCGCACCGACGGCACGAAGCTGCCCTGCATCCGCTCCGTCTGGAGGCGCAGCATCATCACGATGTCCACGCCGTCGAGGCCGGCGCGCATGTCATGGAAGACCTCGACGCCGAAGCGGTCCATCTCCGCCGGCAGCAGGTGGATGTTCGAGCGCGCGACGCGGCTGTGCATGATGTCGCCGCAGATCGCGACCGTGAGGCCGGAGAGCCCACCGAGGCGCCGGCGGATCGTCAGCGCGTCGAGCAGCGCCTGGGTCGGGTGCTCGTGCCAGCCGTCGCCGGCGTTGATGACTGCCCCGTCCACCTTCTCCGAGAGCAGGTGGACGGCGCCCGACTGAGGGTGGCGGACGACCAGCAGGTCGGGCCGCATGGCGTTGAGCGTGAGCGCCGTGTCGAGCAGCGTCTCGCCTTTCTTGATGGCGCTGATGTCGGGGGAGATGTTGATGACATCGGCGCCGAGCCGCTTGCCAGCGAGTTCGAAGCTGGTGCGCGTGCGCGTCGAGGTCTCGAAGAACACATTGATGACGGTGCGCCCCTTCAGCACCGCCACCTTCTTGTCGTCGCGCCGGCTCTGCTCGACATAGCTCTCCGAAAGGTCCAGCAGGGCCGAAATCTCGCCGGGCACAAGGCCCTCTATGCCAAGCAGATGACGATGCGGGTAGCTGTAAGGGGCGACATCGGCCATAAAGCGGTTTTGTGCGGGGGATTCGGCGTCTTATCAAGGGTCCGCCCGTCCGGGACTGTGGATGAATCGCGCGAGCGGGAGGCGCCGGCCGATGGACATGCGTTTGACGCCGTTTCAGCAGGAGCTGGTGGACAGGGCGCGCCGCCTGGCGGTGGAGCGGTTTGCACCGCGCGCCGCCCGGCTCGACCGCGAGGCGGCCTTTCCTTTCGCCGACTATGACGACCTGAGGGAGGAAGGGCTGCTGGCGCTCTGCGTGCCGGAGGCGCATGGCGGGCTCGGCGCGGATTTCGAGGCCTATTGCCTGGTCGCCGAGCAGATCGCGCGCGGCAACGCCTCCACGGCGCTCACCTACAACATGCACTGCCTCACCATGATGCTGATGGGCGAGATGGCGGACCGTTACGACATGCCGGAGGAGAAGCGCGCCCGCCATGAGCGCCTCCGCGCGGAGAAGTTCCGCGAGGTGGTGGAGGCGGGTGTGTTCTACGGCCAGCCGCACAGCGAGCCGGTAGAGCAGGGCGAGACCGACACGGCCTTCAGCGTCGGTGGGCGGCGCTTCGGCACCGAGGCGCGGAGGGTCGAGGGCGGCTACCGCGTGACGGGGCGCAAGTTCTTCGTCTCGCTCTCGGGAGCTGCCGATTATTTCGCGACGCCGGCGATTCTGGTGGACGAGGGGGACATGCCCTGGCTGGAGCGCACGCTTTACCTCAAGGTGCCGCGCGGCGCCGAGGGCGTCACCTTCGAGGGCGAGTGGGATCCGATCGGCATGCGCGCCACGGTGAGCCGCGAGATGCATCTCCGGGACGTGTTCGTGCCGGACAGCGGCGACATCCTGCCGCCCGGCGTGTTCGGCGGCCTCTACCTGACCGCCTCGCACGCGCCGATGGGGTTTTCCGCCACGTTCCTCGGCCTTGCGGTCGAGGCCGCGGAAATCGCGCTCGCCTATCTGCAGGGCGGGCTCGCGGGCGCGCCAGGCCGGTCGGGCGTGTCGCCTTCCGCCAGCAACGGGGTCGCCGAGATGATCCTGAAGCTGGAGGCGACGCGCTCGCTCTTCTACCACGCTGTTTCGGAGGCGAAGCTGCCGCCGACGCCGGAGACCCGCCAGCGCGCCCGTGCCGCGCATGTCACGGTGCAGCGCAATGCCGTGGAGATAACCTCGCTCGCGATGCGGGTCTGCGGCGGCCGCGCGATCCTGAAGCGCTTCCCGCTGGAGCGGCACCTCCGAGACGCCCGCGCCGCCTCGGTCATGCGCCCCTGGACGCAGGACATCGTGACGGAAGAGCTCTGGAACGCGGCTTTGACTCCGGAGGCGGAGCAGGGCGGTCAATCCGAGGGCGGATAGGCGGAACACTCCTGGCGTTCCTACCCCCCGCCGATGCGGGGTAGGAGATAGATTTCGGCGCCTTCGGGGATGAGGGTCCTCAGGTCGTCCTGTCCATGGTGACGGGCATGCCTTCCTCGATCTGACGACCTGTCGAAAGGCCGCTTGCGAGTTCGTATCCTGTTCTCTATTCTTGATGGAGTCGCGGGCGGCATTTCGGGGGGAGGCGCGTGGCGGTAGCGGGTAGTTCCTGGACTCAGCGCATCCGCGACCCTGTCCACGGGCTCGTCGTGTTCGGGGACAGCGGCGACCGGGAGCGGGACGAAACCGACCGGATCGCCTGGGACCTCCTGAACACGCCCGAGTTCCAGCGCCTGCGCCGGATCCGGCAACTCGGCTTCTCCGACCTCGTGTTCCCCGGCGCAACGCATAGCCGCTTCGCCCACAGCATCGGCGTCTATCACACGGCGCGGCGGCTGGCGGATGTCATCGCGCGGCGCGAGGGCAGGCGGGACCCGGAACGGGAGCGGGTCGCCCTGCTTGCCGCCCTGCTGCACGACATCGGCCATGGCCCGTTCAGCCATGCCTTCGAGGCAGCCACCGAAGCGCTGGACCGCACAAAGCGGCATGAGGCATGGAGCGCCGAGATCGTTCGGGAGGATACCCAGGTCAACAAGGTGCTTCGCGGCGTAGATGAGGATCTGCCGCAACAGATCGGCGAGATTTTGACGGATGAACACCAGACGGACATTTACAGCACAATCGTGTCGAGCCAGTTCGACGCCGACCGCCTCGACTACATCCAGCGCGATCGGTTGATGGTCGGGGTAGAGTTCGGCCATATCGATCTCGACTGGCTGCTGAATTGCCTGGAAGTCGGCACGGTCACAGTCGGCAGCGATAATCCGGTCGAAGCGCCTTGCCTGTATCTCGGCCCTAAGGGCGTCCATACGGCCGAGGAATATCTGGAGGCGCGGTCCCGGCTCTACCGGATGGTCTATATGCACAAGACCACAAGGGCGGCCGAGAGAATGCTGGAAGCCCTCCTGAGCGCCGCCGTATCTGGTTTGGCGGACAGCGGGCTCGCGCGCCGGGAGCCGGTTCTGCGCTATCTCGCCTCGGAAACGCCGGCGCTCAGTTCCTATCTCGCACTTGACGACTCGACGGTCTGGGCCGCTCTCACGACCTATTCGGAGCAGGGCGGTTCGCAAGTCGGCAAGTTGGCCGAGCGGCTGCGGGATCGGGACCTCTACAAATGCGTCGATGTCGGAGTCCACGATGTTCCGGACGGCAATTTGCTCAGCCGGTTCCGCGCAAAACTCAGGGAAGCGCCTGTGGAATTGCAGGAGGCGGTGCTTTTCGACGATGTGGAGGTCGCATCGTACAAATGGTCCGATTTCCACGATCCGTCCGCCCTGCAAAAGGTTCCGGTCAAGACGCCCAACGGGAGGAAGG
>JAPOZD010000082.1 GCA_026706245.1 Alphaproteobacteria bacterium | reverse complement strand
CCATGAACACGAGCGCCACGGCGAAGACCAGTACGATGATCACGAACACCGAAAACGGACTCAACACAGGTATCGCGTCCAGCATTTTCCGATTTTCTCCAACGGGTTGGCGGGAGCCTTGCTCCTTGCTCACAGGATAGGCGAATCGCGGTCGGCGGAACAGGTGGAAAAGCCGGTTTCAGGTTCGCCCCGCCGCGTCCCGGATTGCCCGCCAGATGCGGAACGGGCTGGCAGCCCCCTCGAAGCGCGTGACGCCGAGCGGCGCCAGCGCATCGAGAATGGCGTTGGTGACGGCGGGGTATCCGGCGATGGCGCCGGCTTCTCCGCATCCCTTCACGCCAAGCGGGTTGGTCGTGCATCGCGTCGGTGCGAATGCGATGTCGAAGGACGGCAGGTCGTCGGCGCGCGGCATGGCGTAGTCCATGAAGGAGCCGGTAACCGGCTGGCCCGTTTCCGGTTCGAACACCGCTTCTTCCAGCAAAGCCTGCCCGACGCCCTGCGCGATGGCGCCATGCACCTGGCCGGCGACGATGGCATCGTCGATATGCTCGCCATAATCATCGAAGGCCGCATAGCGGACCAGGCGCACCGCCCCCGTCTCCGGGTCGATCTCGACTTCCGCCAGATGGGTGCCGTTCGGGAAGGTCATCCAATCCCGCGCCCAGTGGTAGTAGGTGTCGAGCACGCCGTCCCCGGCAAGTTCGAACAGGCCGACCGCCTGGTCGGTGCCGGCGACACGGAATTCACCCGCTTCGTATTCGATATCCGCCTCCGCCGCCTCCAGCCGGTCCGCCGCCAGGACCCGGCCCTTCTCCACGACGATCTCGCTCGCGCGGAAAATCGCCGTGCCGGCCATGTAGGTTGCGCGCGAGCTGCCGTGGCCGCCTCCCATGGGGATCTCATCCGTGTCGCCCTGGACGAGGCCGATGCAGCCGCTCGGCAGGTCAAGGCAGTGGGCCACGATTTCCGGGAAGGTGGTCTCGTGCCCCTGGCCGATATGCTGCGTGCCGGTCACGAGGTCCACGCGGCCGTCGCCGTGGAAGCGCAGTTCGACATTCTCCTCCGGGAACCCGCCGGTGGCCTTGATGTGGCAGGCGAAGCCGAGCCCGCGAAGCAGGCCCGCGGCCTCGCTCTCGCGCCGGCGCGCCGCAAAGCCCCCGGCGCTCCGCTCGGCAAGCGCAAAACCCTCCCGGAAGGCCCCGCTGTCCACCGTGAAACCGAGCGCATTCGTCATCGGCAGGCTGGACACGAGATTGCGACGCCTGAGCTCTTCCCGGGCGATGCCCGTCTCCGCCGCCGCCTTGTCGATCAGCCTCTCCAGGATATTGACCATTTCGGCGAAACCCGGCCCGCGCGTCACGCCCTCGGGCGGCGTATTGGTCAGCACCGCCCGAATATGCAGGGCAACGGCCGGAATGGCATAAACCGAGCCGGCCAGATGGACGAATTGGCCTGTCTGGACGCCGCCCGCGACATTGCCGAACCATGCGCCTGCGTTCGCCGTGCTCGCGACCCTGAGCGCCAGAAAGCGCCCATCGCCGTCGAGCGCAAGCTCGGCCTCCGCCCGCTGGCCCCGGCATTGGTGGTCGCTCAGGAAGACCTCGGAGCGAGTCGCCACCCAGCGCACCGGGCGCCCCAGCCGCTGCGCGGCCCAGAGCAGCAGCACATGCTCGGGATAGGCGAAATTCTTGACGCCGAAGCCTCCGCCCACGTCCTTCGCGATAAAGCGCACCCGTTCGGGCTCCACGCCGAGGCATGCGGCCACATGGTCCCGATTGACATGCAGGTTCTGGCTGGAGAGCCGGAGTGTGTAGCGCCCGTCCGCCGGGTCGTAGGAACCGGCCGCGCCGCGCGGCTCCATCGGGTTGATGACCACGCGATGGTTTAGCAGCTCGATCCGGACCCGGTGGGCGGCGCGGGAGAACGCCGCATCCACGGCTTCGGCGTCGCCGGTCCGCCAGTCGAGGCAGACCCGTTCCGGCTCCGGGTCCAGCGCCTCATAGACGACGCGCACCCGGTCCGCCGCATCCAGGGCCTCGTCCGGCGTGGCCCCGGTGACGAAGGCGACCGGCTGGCCCGCATAGTGCGCGGTGTCCCGCGCCATTAGCGGCTGCGCCTCGCAATCGAACGGTTCGCCCGTCTGCATGTTGGCGGGCTGGTAGGGCCGCAGGCCCCCGAGGCCGGCAATGTCCGCCGCGGTAAAGACCTGAACGCCGTCGCTCTCGACGGCCCGGATGCGCGCATGCGCATGCGGGCTGCGGATGAACGCCGCCCAGAGCGCGCCCGGAACCTCGATGTCGTCCAGATAGCGGCCCCGTCCCGTAATGAACCGGGCGTCCTCGCGCCTACCTGCCACGTTCCTCCCTCCCGCTTTCGGGCTATAGTAGCCGCGTCGCGAGGAGAGAGTCCCATGGCCGAACTCTGGCAACTGTCTGCGGAGGAAGCGGTTGGCTTGCTGACGGCGGGAGACGTGTCGCCGCTGGAGCTTGTGGATGCGTCCATAGACCGGATCGAGGCCGTTGACGGGGCGGTGAATGCGCTGCCGCTGCACCGGTTCGAGCGGGCCCGCGATGACGCCAGGCGGCTCGGCGACGTGCCGCCGGGCGAACGGGGGCTGCTGGCCGGCCTGCCCATCGCCATCAAGGACCTGATCGACGTCGAAGGCATGCGGACGACCTACGGTTGCCCGCTCTATGCCGACAATGTCGCGGCCAAATCCGATCCGCTCGTGACCCGGCTGGAGGCGCGCGGCGGCGTTGTCGTCGCCAAATCGAGCTCCCCGGAAATGGGCATGATGCCCGTGACGACGAACCGCGTCTTCGGCCACACGCGCAACCCCTGGAACCTGGGGACGACGCCCGGCGGCTCGTCGGGCGGCGCCTCGGCGGCGCTGGCGGCGGGCGAGGTCTGGCTCGCGCACGGTTCCGACATAGGCGGCAGCCTGCGCATCCCGGCGGCTTTTGCGGGCGTGTGCGGTCTGCGCCCGAGCCCTGGGCGGGTGCCGCGCACCCATTCGCACCGCTGCTTCAACCCGATGTCGGTGCAGGGCCCGATGGCGCGCTCCGTGAACGACATTGCGCTCTTCATGGACGCCATGGCGGGCTACCTGCCGAGCGACCCGCTGAGCCTGCCCGATCCCGAGGGCTCCTTCCGGGCCGAAGGCAAGCGACCGGCCCGCATCGGCTATGTCGCCGATATCGGCCTCGGCGGCGTCGAGCCCGATGTCGCCGCTGTCGTCGAGGGCGCGCTCGCCAGATTGGATATTCCGGTCGAGCCGCTGGCGCTCGATTTCGGCAACATGTCCCGCCTGTTCTCGGTGATGATCGGGCACAACACCCTGATCGAGCGCGCGGACTTCATTGCGGAAAACCGGGAGAAGCTGGAGCGCGTGCTGGGCCTGCTGCTCGACTTCTCCAACACGCTCACCGCCGAGGATTTCATCTGGGCCGAGCGGGAGCGCGCCGCCGTGTTCCAGCGCCTCTCCCAGGCCTTCGAGCAGGTCGATGTCATCGTCATGCCGACGGTCTGCTGCACGGCCTTTTCGGTCGAGGAGCGCGGCGCCCGGGTGGACGAGTGGTCCGAGGCGCCGCCGCCCTGGTTCCAGCAATGCTGGGGCACGGTGCTGACGTCCTGCCCGATCCTCGCGATCCCGGCCGGCCTTGCACCGAACGACATGCCGGTCGGCCTCCAGATCGTCGCGCCGGGCCGCCGGGAAGACATGGCGATCGCGGCGGGCCGCGCCATTGAGGAAGCGGTCGGCGCGCTGCCGGCCATCGACCCGCGGCCGGCCCCCTGACCCCGGATACCCTGACCCCGAACGGAGCCCCCTTCATGGCCGGAAAGATCGATGCCCGCCTCGCCGAACTCGGCATAGAACTGCCCCAGGCGCCCGCACCCGCCGCCAACTATGTCCCCTGGGTCAGAAGCGGCAATCTGCTCTTCGTGGCGGGCCAGGTTTCCGGCAACAACCAGGGTATCCACAAGGGCCGCCTCGGAGACGATCTCGGCCTCGAGGACGGCGTCGCTGCGGCCAGGGCCTGCGCGCTCAACCTCATCGCGCAGGCGAAGGCAGGCTGCGGGGGCGACCTCGACCGTGTGGCGCGCGTCGTCAAGCTCGGCGGCTTCGTCAACTGCACGCCGGACTTCGTCCAGCATCCCCAGGTCGTGAACGGCGCGTCGGACCTCATCGTCGAGATATTCGGCGATACGGGCCGCCACGCCCGCTTTGCCGTGGGCGCGCCGTCCCTGCCGATGGGCTTTGCGGTCGAGGTCGATGCCGTGTTCGAGATCGACTGACCTCCCGTGCCCGACGGCAAGGAACCGATCTCCGTCCGGATCGCGTCGGCCATCGACGCGGTCCCGGCGCAAGACTGGGACGCCTGCGCCGGGGACGGGAACCCCTTCGTTTCGCATGCTTTCCTGAAGGCGCTGGAAGACGGCGGCGCCGTCGGGACGGATACCGGCTGGCTGCCGCAGCATCTCGTGGTCGAGGACGAAACGGGCCGCGTGTCCGGCGTCGCCCCCTTCTACATGCGCGGCGACAGCTACGGCGAATATGTCTTCGACCACGGCTGGGCGCACGCCTATGAGCGCGCGGGCGGACGCTACTACCCGAAGCTGCTTTCCGCCGTGCCGTTCTCGCCCGTGCCGGGCCCGCGCCTGCTCGTTCGCCCCGGCGCCTTTGCCGAACAGGCGCGCGCGGCGCTCGCTTCGGCAATGGTCGAAATCGGCAGGCGGGCCGGCGTGTCGTCGGTGCATGTCAACTTCCTGCCGAAGGAAGAGTGGGACTATCTGGGCGAGTTCGGCTTCCTCAAACGGCTCGGCCAGCAATATCACTGGCACAATGACGGCTACCGGAGCTTCGACGATTTCCTGGGCGCGCTGAACTCCCGCAAGCGCAAGACAATCCGCAAGGAACGCCGGAAGCTGGAGGAATGGGGCCTCACCTTCGAGGCGCTTACCGGCGACGGCCTCAGGGAGGAGCATTGGGACCTGTTCCACCGCTTCTACCGCAACACGGTGGACCGGAAATGGGGCGGCGCCTACCTCACGCGGGATTTCTTCTTCCGCCTGCACGAGACCATGGCCGACAACACGGTGCTGATTGTCGGCCGGCGCGAAGGCCGGATCGTCTGCGGCGCGCTCAACATGCGCGGCGCGGACACTCTCTACGGGCGCAATTGGGGCTGCGACACCCGCTTCCGCTTCCTGCATTTCGAGGCCTGCTACTACCAGGCCATCGACTATGCGATCCGCGAGGGCCTCCAGCGGGTCGAGGCCGGCGCCCAGGGCCAGCACAAGATCCAGCGCGGCTATGTCCCCGTCGAGACCTACAGCGCGCACTGGATCGCCGACCGCAACTTCCGCCGGGCGGTCGCGGACTATCTGCAACGCGAGCGCGATGCCGTCGGCGACGAAATCGAGTTCCTCGCCGATTTCTCGCCGTTCCGCAGAGAGGGATAACCGCCGGCAGCACCGATCCGCTCCGTCGGGAGTGTCATGTTTTGTCATGTTTCCCATGCATACGATTTATGTTCCGATGCCAATCCCGGCATAATACCAACGACACCGGGCTGCGCTTCATGAGGAATGCCCTCGCGCGGTGAGGTGTAACGCACGCCGCGAAGAGGGGCCGGATCGACGCCGACGCGCCGTCCGGAACGACGGGAGATATTCGTCGGTTCCTGCTTGCCGCCATTGGCGCAACGCCTCCGTTTCGAGTTCGGGTTCCGGGTATTCCGTCGATG
>JAPOZD010000043.1 GCA_026706245.1 Alphaproteobacteria bacterium | reverse complement strand
AGCCGGCGCGCTCCGCCGCGCCCGGCTTCGGCTCGGCTGACTTGCGAGCCCGCTATCCCCGCCTCATCACGGTCGATATTTCCGGTTATGGCGAGACCGGGCCGCCCTACGACCGGATGAAGGCCTACGACATGCTGGTGCAGGCGGAAAGCGGCGTGGCGTCGGTGACGGGATCGGAGGCGGAGCCCGGACGGATCGGCGTCTCCGCCTGCGATATCGCAACCGGCATGTTCAGCCATGCCGCCGTGCTGGAGGCGCTCATCAAGCGCGGCATCGACGGCAAGGGCTCCGCGATCAAGGCCTCGCTGTTCGCCTCGATGGCGGACTGGATGTCCGCGCCGCTGATGTGGCACGAATATGCGGGCCGCGTCTGGCCGCGCATGGCGCTCCGCCACCCGGCGCTGGTGCCCTACGGCGCCTTCGAGACCTCCGACGGCCACCGGGTCATGATCGCCTGCCAGAACGACCGCGAATGGCGGCGCTTCGCCGAAACGGTGCTGGAGCGCCCGGACCTCGCCACGGCGCCCGAATACGCAACCCAGGTCGCGCGGGTCGAGAACCGCGACGAGGTGGAGGCGGTGCTGGAAGGGATCCTGGGCGCGCTCGACCGCGAAACCCTGCGCGCGCGGCTGGCGGCGGCCGATGTCGCCTTCGGCAGCGTGAACACGGTGGCCGACCTGTCGGAGCACCCGGCCTTGCGCCGCGTGGAGATCGGCACGCCCGGCGGACCCGTCAGCCATGTCGCGCCGGCGGTCTATTTCGACGAAGAGCCCCGGGAATACGGGCCGATCCCGGAGGTGGACGAACACGGCGCCCGGATCCGGGAGGAATTCTCGCCATGACCCACACTGCCGCGGACCTGGAATTTCTGCGCGACGCCATCGGCAACACCGAGGAAAGCCGCGACTTCGCCTCGCCCATGCAGATCCACGGCCTGGCCGCCCTGCTCGACAAGCCGGACGTGCCGCAGATGGGCGATCCCATCGGGCCGATGGGCCACTGGTGCTACTTCTACCCGCGCGTGCCGGCGTCGGGCATCGGCGCGGATGGCCATCCCGAACGCGGCGGCTTCCTGCCCCCCACACCCCTGCCGCGCCGCATGTTTGGCGGCTGCCGCACGACCTACCGCCAGGACGTGCTGGTCGGCGAGGAGATCGTCCGCAAGGGGCGGATCAAGGAGGTCGCGATCAAGGACGGGCGCACGGGGCTTCTCGTCATCGTCACGGTCGCCTACGAGATCGGGAGCCCGCGCGGGCTCTGCATCGAGGAAGAGCACGACATCGTCTATCGCGACAACCCGCCGGCCGAAACCGCCGACAGCCGGGGAAACAGCGGCCGGACGGGCAATGCGCCGACCGACCATGCCTTTATCCGCGAGATCGTGCCCGACCCGGTGATGCTGTTCCGCTATTCGGCCGTCACCTTCAACGGTCACCGCATCCACTACGACCGCAAATATGTGACTGAGGTCGAGGGCTATCCGGGCCTGATCGTCCACGGGCCGCTGACCACGACCCACATGCTGGAACTCGGCATGGCGCAGATGCCGGGGCGGCGCGTGGCCCGCTACGACTTCCAGGCCCGCGCGCCGCTGTTCGATGTCGCTCCCTTCAGGGTCGCCGGCAAGCCGGGGGACGACGGTGCCAGCCAGACCCTCTGGTCGGTGACGCCCGAAGGCAATCTCGGTACCATCGCGACGGTTATTTACGACTGATCCTTCGCCGCTTCGCCGGCCCGGATGCAGGCGGTGCGCACGCCGCCGCGCCTGGCCTTGACCGCAACCGCCACCCGGCGTCCGTATTCCCGGTCCGCACGGCAGAAATGGCCGAGCGAGCGGCAGACGATGGCGTCGCCGATTTCGGTGCGCTGCACCTGCGACAGTGACTCGGCGATGGCGGCGACGAGGCGGTCCTTTTCATCCTCGGGCATGAGCCGGTAGAGGTCGCCTGCCTGGGCGAAGTCGTCCACTTCGCGCGCTTCCGGCCAGTAGCTGCCGGAGAGGCCGCGGGCCTCCATGCCGGCATAGAGCGGCTCGCCCGTCCCGACCGGGCCGCCGAAGCTGTTCGGCTCGTAATTCGCCGACCGGCCGCCATTGTCATCGAAGCGCATGGCTCCGTCGCGCCCGTAGTTCATTCCCTGGGCGAAGAGCCGGCCGCGCGGGCTGTTCACCGGCAGGCGGAGGTGGTTCACGCCGAGCCTGTAGCGGTGGGCATCGCCATAGGCGAACAGGCGCGCCTGGAGCATCTTGTCGGGGCTCGGCCCCACGCCCGGCACCATGTGGCCGGGGTCGAAAGCGGACTGTTCCACCTCGGCGAAATAGTTGTCGGGAAGCCGGTTGAGCGTCAGCCGCCCGACCTCCATCGGCGGATAGTCCTTGTGGGGCCAGACCTTGGTGAGGTCGAAGGGATCCATCCGGTATTCGACTGCGTCGATCTCCGGCATGACCTGCACCTTGAGCGTCCAGGACGGGTAATCGCCCCGCTCGATGGCCCGGTAGAGGTCGTGCTGCAGATGCCGGGGTTCCTCGCCCGCAATCCGCGCCGCTTCCTCCGCCGTCAAGCATTTGACGCCCTGGTCGGTCTTGAAGTGGAACTTCACCCAGACGCGCTCGCCGGCGGCGTTGATCCACTGGAAGGTGTGGGAGCCGTAGCCGTTCATGTGCCGCCAGCTGCGCGGCAGGCCCCGGTCGCCGAAAAGCCATGTGAACTGGTGCGTGGCTTCCGGCGAATGGGAGAAGAAGTCCCACGCATTGTCGGCTTCCTGCCGGTTGCTGTGCGGATCGGTCTTTTGCGAGTGGATGAGGTCCGGGAACTTCAGCGGGTCGCGGATGAAGAACACCGGCGTGTTGTTGCCGGCGAGGTCCCAATTGCCGTCTTCCGTGTAGAACTTGACGGCGAAGCCGCGCGGGTCGCGCACGGTATCGGCCGCGCCCCTGGAGCCGGCGAAGGTGGAGAACCGCGCGAAGACCTCGGTGCGCTTGCCGGCCTTCGCGAACATGCGCATCCGGGTCCAGCGGGCCGCATCCGGATTGGTGACTTCGAAGACGCCATAGGCGCCGGAGCCCACCGCATGGACGACCCGTTCCGGTATGCGCTCGCGGTTGAAGCGGGCGAGCTTCTCGATCAGATGCTGGTCCTGGAGCAGGAGCGGGCCGTCGGGGCCGGCGCTCTGGCTGTTCCGGTTGTCGGCCACCGGGGCTCCGGACTCGGTGGTGAGGTCGTTGGAACTGCGCATGTCGTGTTGCGCCTCCTCGTATCGATGTCGTTCCGCCGAAGCGTTGCGAGCATGATTCCGGGCGCGCGACGACAATTCCAATGCAATATTCTTATCAATCCAATAATCTATTCCTATAGATAAATGCCATAGGAAGGAAACGGTCAGCCCGTCTCCCGCCAGCGCTCGCGCGCCGCGTCATCGTCGGCGCGGGCGGTGACCCAGCGCTCGCCGTCGGCGCCCTCCTCGCGCTTCCAGAAGGGCGCTTCGGTCTTGAGCCAGTCCATCAGGAAATTACAGCTGTCGAAGGCGGCCTGGCGGTGCGCCGAGGCGGTGATCGTCAGCACGATGGGGTCGCCCGGCTCCAGCCGCCCGTAGCGGTGGACAATCAACGACGCCTCCAGCGGCCAGCGCCGGTGCGCCTCGGCGTCGATGAGTTCCAGCTGGCGCTCTGTCATGCCGGGATAGTGCTCCAGCGTCATGGAGCGCAGCCCGCCCAGGTCGCGCACCAGCCCGACAAAGCTGGCGACGCCGCCGATGCGCGTATTGCCGGCGGTGAGCGCGGCGATCTCGCGTCCGACATCGAAGGCTTCGCGCTGGACCCGTATCATCCGTGTCAACCTCCGGTAACGGGGGGGAAGAAGGCCACCTCGTCGCCGGGGCCGACGGGCGTGTCGGCTTCGGCGAAGTCCTGGTTGACCGCGACGCGGACGACCGAGCGGTCGGCGAAGACCTCCGCTTGGCTCGCGTTCTGCGCCGCCAGCCAGTCGATCAGCGCGCCGACAGTGACGATGCCGGGCGGGGGCGAGACCTGCCATTCCGACATGCCGGCCTTGTCGCGCAACCAGGCGAAATAGAGGATCTTCAAACCCGTAACTCCAGCCGCTCGACGATGAAATCGGCGATGGCGTCCGGATCGTCAAGGTCGAGAGCAAGGAGGCCGTCGGCCCGCACGCGCTCCGCAGTCTTCCCGTCGCATGCGACCGCAACCACATCGGGATCGTCCGGCCAGAGCGCCGCGGCCTCGACGGTCGCGCGGTGAACCACCAGCTTGGGATGCGGCTCGCGCTTGTAGCCCTCGACCAGCACGAGGTCCACGGGCGAGAGCCGGGCAAGCAGCTCGGCCAGCGGAGGCTCGGCCTCCTCGCGCAACTCCCGCATCAGCGCCCAGCGCCGGCCGGACGCCACCAGCACTTCCCGGGCACCCGCCTGCCGGTGTTCCCAGGAATCCTTGCCGGGCTTGTCCACGTCGAAATTATGGTGCGCATGCTTGACGGTGGAGACCGAGACGCCTCGCTGCCTGAGCGCCGGAATGAGCTTGAGCACGAGCGTGGTCTTGCCGCTGCCGCTCCAGCCCGCAATGCCGAGCGTCTTCATCCGGCGGCGCCCAGCGCCTTGCGGACATAGCCGGCGCCCGTCCAGAGCGTGATCGCAGCGGCAACCCAAAGCAGCACGACGCCGGCTCCGTGCGTCGCCGGGGGCAGTCCCGGGCTGGCGATCAGCAGGGTCAGCGCCGCCATCTGCGCCGCCGACTTGTATTTCGCGACGCGGGTGACCGGCAACGCGCCGCCGCCCGCCGCCTCGCGCAGGCCGGAAACGACGAACTCGCGCACCAGAATGAGCGCGGCGGCCAGTGTTCCCCAGACCCCGAGCCCGCCAAGCCCGGCCAGCAGCAGCGCCGTGCCGTTGACCAGCACCTTGTCGGCAATCGGGTCGATGGTTGCGCCGAAGGCGGTCGCCTTTCCCTGCTGCCGGGCGAGGTAGCCGTCGAGGAAGTCCGTTGCCGCCGCGGCGACGAAGAGCGCCGCCGCCCACCAGCTCTCGCCCGTGGCGAGCAGTATCGCGAGCGGCACAAGGGCTGCGATGCGCGAAAGGCTCAACAGGTTCGGCAGGCTAGGCATGGGTCACGGAATCGGCGCCCGGATACGCGCGCCAAGTATGCGCCCGCTATCCGCTTCGACGCAAGGACAAGCGGAAGGTTGCACCGATCCGGGAGGACAGGGCCTTACAGATGCGGGATCACGTCCCGGCCGAAGCGTTCGATAGCGGTCATGATCTCACGGTGCGGCGGGCCGCCGGAGTGGGCGTGCCGGAGCCGAAGGATGAAGCTGTTCACGCCGAGGGCGTCCGACCAACGCTTGAACTCGGCGATGCAGGTTTCCGGCGCGCCGGCGATGATCCGGTCCTTCCAGATATTCTCGAACCGGAGTTCGGCTTCCGATGCGAAGCCGCGAAACGCAGTGGCGCCGTTGCGCCAGTAGTAGCCATAGGCGGCGGAAACTTCCGGGCCGTAGATGCGGGCCGCCTGCTCGAAGCTGTCCGCGACCCAGGCATCGCGCATGAGCACGAGCTGCGGCACCCTTCCGGCGGCTTCCGCGGCGGCGCGGTAACGGTCCGCCAGCGCCCGGTTCTCCTCCAGCGTGAAGGAGGGGCCCAGAACCAGCGCATCGCCCAGCCGCCCCGCGCGCTCGACGGCCGCTGGCACCCATCCTCCGACCCAGATCGGTATGCCCGGCTCCGGCAACGGCGGCGGCGGCACGGGCGCCCCCTCGCCCGCGCGGGA
>JAPOZD010000431.1:2798-5776 GCA_026706245.1 Alphaproteobacteria bacterium | reverse complement strand
AGGGTTGCTTCTTTGCAATCAAAGCATCAGCGCGAGTGCGGTCTCGATCCAATCCAGATCGACCATCTGTGGATTGAGATGTAATCAATGGAGCCGTTCCATTGGCAGGATTACTGTGCAGATATTCATTCCCTGAAAGGTGAATCTCCGAGCGCGCGCCCTCCCCGATCCTGGAGAAATGCAAGACGGGCAATCGCCCCGAAATGACGCTGATCGGGTTCCTCAAGCGCCACCGGATGGAGTGCCCCCGCTGCCTCGCTGTCCGCCGCCAGCGGAAGCGCTGGAAGGCAAGCGGTGGTTAGGGGGCCGGCAAAGGCCTGCCACCCGAAGTTCCGGACACGGGCCGCAACCCCGCGCCGCCGGTCGCCGGATTGTGTGTTATACCGGCTGTCGTTGACCGGAACCGGCGGCCCCCTGCCGTCGCCCCGGGCGGCGTCCCGGTTTGAAATCCAGAGTGCAGGAAGCTTCGTGACCGAAGACAAACTGACCGAGTTGACCGGCAACATCGCGGCGATCGAGTTCATGCTGGTCGAATGTCTCAACATCGCCCTTGACGGCCACCGGCAGCCCGACGCGGCCTTGCAGGAGATGCTGTCGAACCTGACCATGTTCAAGGAGGCCAGCATGAAGGCCATGCCGGAATACGTCCCGGCCCTTGACGCCGCAACCAAGCGGATGGTGGCCCTGCTGACAAGCGACTGATACCAGGGGGCGCCGAGCCGGACGTATGTTCGGAGGCAGCCTGTTTCACTCCCCTCCCGCTGGGCGGGAGGGGTTGGGGGAGGGCCTCTCGGCGTGACGGTCCTTTGCCGGGCTTCGCCCGCCGCCGCGCGAAACGCGGCGAACGCTACGAATGGCGGGCCCGCGCCGCCGCTTCCGCTGGCGCGCAAGCGGCCCCCCACCCGGCCTCCCCCGCATGCGGGGGAGGAGAAAGAGAAAGCCGCTCCGCAAGCGGGGGAGGAGTCTTCCGGCGGCCATCGGCATAGGTTTCGTTCAACGACCGCTGGTATGGTCCCCGTGACAGGGGGTGAATGCCGGGCGGTTGGGCGTTACGCTGCCGCATGATCGTTCCGAAACCGCGCCCGGACGAGCCGCCCTGCCTCGCCGGGGCGCGCGCGCTTGGCGACACGATCCGGGCGCAGGCCGAGGCCATCGAGCGCGGCCGGCGGCTGCCCGAAGCGCTCATGGACCGCCTGCACGAGGCCCGGCTCGCCAGGATGCTGCTGCCGCGCTCGGTCGGCGGCGACGAGACCGCGCCCGGCGTCTATCTCGACACGCTGATCGAGCTTGCGCGCCATGACGGCTCGGTCGGCTGGAACATCTTCGTGGCCAACAGCGCCGCGCTGCTCGCCGCGTTCCTGCCGCTCGACGCCGCGCGCGAAATCTATGCCCGTCCCGACGCCCTGATGGCCTGGGGACCGCCCGACTCGCAGCAGGCCCGCGCCGTCGTGGGCGGCTATCGGGTGAGCGGCGAGTGGAGCTTCGCCTCGGGCTGCCGCCACGCTACCTGGATGGGCGCGCACTGCCAGGTGCTGGAGCCGGACGGGTCGCTGCGCCTCAACAGCGCCGGCCGGCCCGCCGTCCGCAGCCTGCTGTTCCCCGCCGGCGAGGCGCAGCTGCTTGACGACTGGAACCCCATCGGGCTGCGCGGGACCGGGTCGGAAAGCTACCGCGTCGAGGATGTGTTCGTGCCCGAGCGGTTCAGCGCCACGCGCGAGGAGCCGGCCGAGCGCCGGGAGCCCGGACCCCTCTACGCCTTCACCCAGCAAAGCCTCTATGCGGTCGGCGTGGCCGGGGTGGCGCTCGGCCTCGCCGATGCGATGCTCGATGCGTTCATGGAGCTCGCCCGCGGGAAGACGCCGCGCGGCCTCATGCGCCATGCCGAGAGCCCCGGGGTCCAGGCGGAGGTCTCGCGCAGCCTCGCGCGCCTCGGCTCGGCCCGGGCGTGGCTGGTGGAGACCGTCGATGCCGTCCATGACGGGGCGCACGACATCGCCTGCATCGACGTGCCGACCCGCGCCCGCGTCAGGCTCGCCTGCAGCCACGCCATCCAGGGCGCGGTGGAGACGGCAGCAAGCCTCTACCGGCTCGCCGGCGTCGATGCCATTTTCCCCGGCAGCGCCTTCGAGCGGCGCTTTCGCGACATCCACACGCTGTCCCAGCAGATCCAGGCGCGCCCGCAGCATTTCGAGGCCACCGGCCACGTCCTTCTCGGCGGCGCGCCCGAGGTGTTCTATTAGGGTTCTGATCGAGAAGTTCTGCCTATCTCCGGTTGGCCGCGCGGTCTCTCCGGCCGTTCATCCCGTCATGCCCGGACTTGTTCCGGGCATCTCCCGCCACTGCTCCAGCCGGACGGCCGCATGGATGCCCGGAACAAGTCCGGGCATGACGATTTGGGGGCAGGACCTGCGGCTATCTGTCGGCAAACAGTCGATCTATGCAGATTGGACCGTGCCCTAATTCATCCAGGCGGCAACGGCGCCCGGCTTCTGGGCGGCGCGTTCGGCCACCAGCACCTGGCGTTCGCGGTCGCGCCCGGCCTGCCTGGCGGCGGCGATCAGGAGCTGGAAGAACACGTCGCGCTGGGCGTGGCTGCCGCCGAGGCGGTAGAGCTCGTAGCGGATCGGCTCCAGCAGCTCGAAGCAGCGCTCCGGCTCGCCGGCGCCGAAGGCCGCGATGGCCTCGCAGAGCGGTAGGCCGACATCGTCATAGACGGTGTCGGCCGTCGCCCCGCCGCTGCGGGCGGAGATGGCGTCCAGATGGCCTTGCACGCTTGTCCTGTCGCCCGCCATGGCGAGCGCCGCCATGTAGTGCGCGTCGAAGAAGGGAAAGATGCCGTCGGAGAAGCGCCCGGCGGCGTGCCCGGCCAGTTCCTCCCAGCGCCCGCCCGCATCCACGCCCCGGAAATGCAGGCGGAGCAGCATGGAGGCCGCATTCGCCATATCGAGCACGTCGTCGCTGCCGGTATCGGCCCTGAA
>JAPOZD010000431.1:1340-2788 GCA_026706245.1 Alphaproteobacteria bacterium | reverse complement strand
CGAGCGCCGCGTCGGCCCCGTCCAGCGCCAGGTGGAACAGCGCCTGGTGCCACCACAGATGGTGGCGGAAATTGTGGATCTTGTCTTCCCAGTGCGCCTCGTTCTCGCGGACCCAGGCGATGCCCTCCTGCGGGCGGCCCTGCATCTCCATGACATGGGCGACGGAGTGGACCGACCACGCATCGGAGGGGTCTATGGCCACCGCCCGGCGGCCGAACTCCTCGGCCCGGGCATAGTCGCCGACCTCCTCCAGCCCGAAGGCGCGCATGCCGAGCACATAGCCGTAGCCGGGCACGCTCTCGTCCCAGGCCGGCAGCACGCGCGCGGTGCTGTCCCGGTGCTGGGCAAGCGCGCCGTGATAGAAATGCAGGTAGTGCGCGAGGCGGATGGCGAGAATGTCGCGCGGGTGGTCCAGCAGGATGTCCTCGAAGCGCCGCGCGGCGCCCGCCGTGTCGCCGGCGGCCCAGCGCGCGAGAGCGTCGGCATGGGCTTCTTCCCGCGCCGTTCCGGGAAGTCCGGCCGCCTGCTCGCCGGATTTCGCCGCCCGCGGGCGGAGCGCGCCCACGCCCATCAGCAGGAAGAAATAGCCCCGGAGAGCATGGGCCATCGGCATGTCGGCATCGGCCTCGAACGCGGCCTTGAGCAGCGGCCCGGCCTCCCGCCCGAACGCCAGGAAGTCGTCCAGCGCCGCATCCAGCGCGACCGCCGCCCCGTCGCTGGCTGCGGTCAGTTCCAGACCGCGCTTGTCCTGAACCAAAGTCAGCCTCCTCGAAACTCATCTTCGCATCGGATCGCAACGCAATGTAGGACGAATTATACCAGCGGCGCCGGGTTGTGCCTCATGAAGAATGCCGCTGCGCCGCCGCCGATGGAGCGGAGGCCGGACCTCCTTCCCGTCATGCCCGGACTCGTTCCGGGCATCTCCCGCGGGCAAGCTCCGCCGGACGGCCGCATGGATACCCGGAACGAGTCCGGGTATGACGGAGAGAGTCGCCCTGAACCTGTCGGAGGGGATGTTCGGGCATGACGAAGGCGGCGGCCGGGGAGAACGTGCGATGGGGAAAGCCTGGGAGATACCGGAGCCGGCGGACGTGCTGGAGGTCCGGGCTGCCGACGGAAGCGTCATCCATGTCCGCCGGCATGGCGTCCCGCACGGACCGCGCCTGCTGGTGACACACGGGAACGGCATGGCCGCGGACGCCTATTTCCCGTTCTGGGGCGGGTTGGCGGACCGCTTCGACATCTTCGTCCACGATCTCCGCAATCACGGCTGGAATGCGGTAGGTCGCCTGGAGGACCATTGCATCGCCGGACTGATCGAGGACGGCCGGCGGGTGGTGGAGGCAATCGAGGGAGCCTTCGACCGGAAACCCCTCGTCGGAGTGTTCCACTCACTGTCGGGCGTGGTCGGCCTCCGGCAGGCCATCGACGGGCTGGTCCGCTTCGAT
>JAPOZD010000431.1:0-1330 GCA_026706245.1 Alphaproteobacteria bacterium | reverse complement strand
TGCGATCGTGGTGTTCGACCTTCCCCTCGTTCCGCCGGGACAGACGCGCGAGGACGGAGAACGGCTTGGCGCCCTTCTGGGCCAGATCGCGCGAAGCCGGCGAAGCCGTTACCCGTCCTATGAAAGCTTTGCGAAGCGGCTCGCCCGGATGCCGATATTCAAGCGCCTTCGACCGGAGGATTTCGACCTGATTGCGCGGACGACGCTGAGGCCTTGCCCGGAGGGCGGCGTCGAGCTCCGCTGCCCGCCGGAATACGAGGCCCGGATGTTCGAGGAACACTATTCCTGGTCCAGCAGAACGGAAGCGAGGGATGCGCCCTGCCCGGTGAAGGCGATCTCTGCGGACCCGACCATTACCGGCGCCTATCTTCCGGGAGAAGGGATGGAGGAGCTGGTCCATGTGGACTACGACTTCGTCCCGGAAACCTCGCACCTGCACCAGATCGAAGCGCCCAACCGGTGCCGCCGGGCCATGCTGGAGTTCCTCGAAGAGATCGGCCTTCAGGAATAGACGCCGGCGGACCGGGCGAATTCATGGCCGGAGTAGCAGGCCGCCGCGATGAGTCCCGGCGCGAGGCAGTCGCCGATCCGCGTCACCGACCGGACGCCGGCATCCTCCCACTCATCCCTGCGGGCGGCCAGGTCCTCCCACAGCCCGTCATTCGGCAGGCGCGAGGTGATGGCTACCAGCGTCCCGCACTCGATCTCCTGCGTCCTGCCGGAATACACGCATGCGACCTGCAGCCTGTCCTCAGTGAGCCCGGCAAGCCCGTGCAGCGGCACGATCCCGACGCCGAGTTCGATCAGCCGTTTCTGGATGCGCTCCTGTTCCAGCGTGTTTTCCGACCAGGGGGCGACGATGGGAGCTGGCGTCACGAAGATCGTCTCGTGCCCGGCTCCCGCCGCCAGCTCCGCCAGAACGCTCGCCAGGTAGAACCTGTCATCATCGAAGATGACGACCGGACCGGGCGCCGTTATCGCGCCGGCGCCGCGCGTCATCAGGTCGTCCGGCGTCAGCACGGGTTTGCCGGCCAGGAAGGGCAGGGGCATCCTGTGTTCCCGGCCGGCCCCGTCGGCGCGCCATGTCGCTCCCGTCGCCAGCGCGACATGGGGAATCCCGTAGTCGAGGATGTCCGTGGCCGTGAGCCGGCTCTCCAGGTACATCTGGACATCGGGTCGCTGTCGAAGCTGTCCGAGCCGCCAGTCGCGCACGCGGGCCCAGGCCGCGAGGCCGGGAAGGCGGCTTTCCCGCGTCACCCGTCCGCCCCATTCGCCTCCTGCCTCGGCAAGCACGACTTCGGCGCCGCGTTGGGCGAGCGCCCGCGCCGCC
>JAPOZD010000159.1 GCA_026706245.1 Alphaproteobacteria bacterium | reverse complement strand
GCTCGAAACGGCGCATTTCCGCACGGCCGCGGACCGCAGCGTGCTGCTGAGGCTGCAGAACAATATCCGCCTGCGCCTCGCGCGCCGCCGGCAATTCGAAGCGGCGCTCGCCGTGCTCGAGCGCATGACCTGGATCGCGCCCGGCCTTGCAGAACTGATGCGCGAGCGGGCGATGCTGGAAGCCGCGCTCGGCCGCTTCAAGGGCGCGGTCGAGAGCCTGGAGCGCTATATCGCGATGGAGCCCGCCGACGGCGCCCGCCTCGAAGCCGCAACCCTGATCCAGCGCTTCCGCGCCCGCCTCAACTGACGGGGCGGCGCGCAACCCCGTGCGCGGCGGAAAGGGGCGCGATATGATGCGCAGGCGTTCCGCATGTCCTGACCGGATTCCTGCTTCATGAGCCTCGCCATCGCCGTCCAGATGGACCCTATCGAGAGTGTCGATATCGACGCCGACAGCACCTTCGCGCTCTGCCTGGAGGCCCAGGCACGCGGCTATTCGCTGTTCCACTACCTCCCGGATGCGCTCGTCTTCCGGGACGGGCGCCTGACGGCGCGCGGCCGGCCGATGACGCTCCGGCGCGAGAAGGGCCGTCATGCCGCGCTCGGTGCGCCGGAGACGGTGGACCTTGCAAGCGTCGATGTCGTGATGATGCGCCAGGACCCGCCCTTCGACATGTCCTATATCACCGCGACCCATCTGCTGGAGCACATCCACCCGGGGACGCTGGTGGTGAACGACCCGGCTTCCGTGCGCAACGCGCCCGAGAAGCTGTTCGTGACCCATTTCGAAGGCGTGATGCCGCCGACCATGATTACCCGCGACGAGGCCGAGATCGCGGCCTTCCGCGAGGAACACCGCGACATCATCCTGAAGCCGCTGTTCGGAAACGGTGGCGCCGGCGTCTTCCACCTGCGCGAGGACGACGAGAACCTGAATGCATTGCTGGAGATGTTCCTGACGTCTTCGCGGGACCCCATCATCGCACAGCGCTACCTGCCGGAAGTTCGCGAAGGCGACAAGCGCATCATCCTTGTCGAGGGCGAGGCCGTCGGCGCCATCAACCGCATTCCGGCGGCGGGCGAATCCCGCGCCAACATGCATGTCGGCGGCAGGCCGGTGCAGAGCGCCCTGACGTCGCGCGAGACCGAGATCTGCGAGATCATCGGCCCGGCCTTGCGGGAGCGCGGGCTCACCTTCGTCGGCATCGATGTCATCGGCGGTTATCTCACCGAGATCAATGTCACCTCGCCGACCGGCATCCAGGAGATCGAGCGCTTCGACGGCGTGCGGATTGCCGCGCTCATCTGGGACGCGATCGAGGGGCGCCTTGCGGGGCAGGGCGGCGCGGGGCCGGCGCGGTGAGCGGCCGTCCGGCGGTCGCGCATGTCGCGACGGTCGCCTTCGACGGCATCGAGGTGCGCGAGGTCGATGTCCAGGTGCATCTCGGCAGCGGGCTTGCCGCGTTCAATGTCGTCGGCCTGCCGGACAAGGCGGTGGCGGAAAGCCGCGAGCGGGTGCGGGCGGCGCTGGCCGCCATCGGCCTCGGGCTGCCGGCGGAGCGCATCACCGTCAATCTCGCCCCGGCCGACCTCCAGAAGGAAGGCAGCCATTTCGACCTGCCCATCGCGCTCGGACTGCTGGCGGCGATGGGAGCCGTGCAGATCGAGGATATCGCCGGCCATGTCGTACTCGGCGAACTCGGGCTCGATGGCGCGCTCACAGAAGTTGCGGGCGTTCTGTCGGCCGCCATGTCGGCGGTGGAGTCGCGCCGCGGCCTGATCTGCCCCGCGGGCAACGGTCCGGAAGCCGCCTGGGCGGGCGATCTCGAAGTCCTGGCGCCGAAGACGCTGCTCGCATTGCTCAACCATTTCCGGGGCCGGCAGGTGCTGGCGCCGCCCGAGCCCGGCGAAATCGCCCCGGAGGCGGACGCGCTCGACCTTCACGACATCAAGGGGCAGGAGACTGCCAAGCGGGCGCTGGAGATTGCGGCGGCCGGCGGCCACAACCTGCTCTTTTCGGGGCCGCCGGGCGCCGGCAAGTCGATGCTGGCGGCCCGCCTGCCAGGCGTGCTGCCTCCGCTCCAGCCGGCCGAGGCGCTGGAGGTGTCGCGGATTCACAGCGCTGCCGGGGCTCTGGAAGCCGGGCGCATACCGCGCCGGCGCCCTTTCCGGGACCCGCACCATTCCTCGTCGATGACCGCGCTGGTCGGCGGCGGGCAACGCGCCGCGCCGGGCGAGATTTCGCTGGCGCATCGCGGCGTGCTGTTCCTGGACGAACTGCCCGAATTCGTCCGCCCTGCGCTGGAGGCGCTCAGGCAGCCGCTGGAGGTCGGCAGGGTGACGATCGCGCGCGCCAACCGGCATGTCGTCTATCCGGCCCGCTTCCAGCTCGTGGCCGCGATGAATCCCTGCCGCTGCGGCCATATCGACGAGCCGGACCGCGCCTGCAACCGCGCGCCGCGCTGCGCGGCGGACTATCGCCGCCGCCTTTCCGGCCCTCTGCTGGACCGCTTCGACCTCTTCGTGGACGTGCCGCGCGTCGCGGCTGCGGACCTGGCGCTGCCGCCGCCGGCGGAGAGCAGCCGCCATGTCGCGGCCCGCGTCGAAGAGGCGCGCGGGCGGCAGACGGCGCGCTATGGGGAGCCCGCCCTGAATGGGGATATCGACGGCGCGCGGCTCGCCGAGGCGGCGGCCCCGGACGAGGCGGGCGCATCCCTCCTGCAAAGCGCGACGGAGCGGCTCAGGCTCTCGGCGCGCGGCTACCACCGCGTGCTCCGCGTGGCGCGCACGCTGGCGGACATGGACGCGAGCGACCGGGTGGGCCGGCTGCATATCGCGGAGGCGTTGAGCTACCGCCAGGGGCTGGCGGGTTGACGGCTGTCCTAGCGGCCCAGCACTTCCAGATAGAGCGGGTCGGCGAGGTCGATGGCGGGACCGTTGCTGTAGAATACCCAGCCGCGCACGCGGACGCGCTGTCCTTCCAGCAATGCCGGCGGGAAGGCGCGCGAGATGCGCCCACGCTTCAGGTAAACGGTGAAGTCTTCGCGCCAGTCATCGCCGAAATTGACGAAATTGCTGCGGAAGCCGCGCGCGACCGACAGGACGCGTCCCTCCACAATCGCGAAGCGGTCGAGAACCGTTTCTGCGCGGTCAGCGGAAACCGGCCGCACTTCCGGCCGCGTCGCCCAGAGGCCGGGTTCGGAGAGGCGCGCCTGGCGTTCCAGCCGGAGCAGGGCCAGCGCGCGGTCGCGCGAGACGAGGGGCGGCGCCACCACGGCGAGGCCGCGCGCGACCAGTTCCCGCTGCAGCCAGAGCGATCCCGAGAACACATGCGCGAGGCGCCGGCCGTGCCGGTCGAGGCGGGCCGGCTCCGGCTCGTGGCGGAGACCGGGCCGGGCCAGAAAGGCCGTAACGAAGGGTTCGGCGCCTTCCAGCAGTCGCACATCGGCGGGTTTCAGCTTGCCTGCATCCCCAAAGGCGGGGCCGGCAAGCAATATGAGCAGCAGGGCGGGCAAATGGCGCAGCATGGGCGTCTGGAAGCCTTGCAAGGCGGTCGCTAAGGTTCCGGGGATGGGCGGGCGGACAGATCTATTCCCGGCGATAGAAGCGGCTGAGAGCGGCATGCTGCCCCTGGACAGCGGCCATGTCATGTATTGGGAGGAGGCCGGCAGCCCGGGCGGCCTGCCGGTGCTGTTCCTGCATGGAGGCCCCGGAGCCGGCTGCACGCCGGCCTATCGGCGCTTCTTCGACCCTGCGGCCTACCGGATTCTGCTGTTCGACCAGCGCGGCGCCGGCCGTTCCACGCCGGGCGCCGAGATCCACGCCAACACGACGCAGCACCTCATCCGCGACATCGAGACGCTGCGCCGGCATCTGTCGGTGGACCGGTGGCTGGTCTTCGGCGGCTCCTGGGGCAGCACGCTCGCGCTCGCCTACGGGCAGGCGCACCCCGAAAACTGCCTCGGCTTCGTGCTGCGCGGCGTGTTTCTCGGACGGCGGGCGGAAATCGACTGGTTCCTGCACGGGATGGGCACTTTCTTCCCCGAGGCGCACCGGGCGTTTCTCGCCCCGGTCCCGAGGGAGGAGCGCGGCGCCGGCCTGCTGGCCGCCTACCACCGCCGGCTGACGGACCCGGACCCGCGCGTCCACCTGCCGGCCGCGCGCGCCTGGTCGCGCTATGAGAGCGCCTGTTCGGCGCTCCGGCCCGGCCCGGCCGACACGGCCGCCGTAGCCGGGGACCGCGCCGCCCTCGGCCTTGCGCGCCTGGAAGCGCACTACTTCATGAACGGCCTGTTTCTCCGGGACGGCCAGCTCCTCGACGACCTTCATCGTATCGAAGGCTTGCCGGCGACCATCGTTCAGGGCCGCTACGATGTCGTCTGCCCGATTGCGACCGCGGACGAGCTGGCGCGCGCCTGGCCGGCTGCCGAATATGTGCCGGTGCCGGAAGCCGGCCATTCCGCTATGGAGTTCGGCATTCGCGCGGCCCTCGTCGCCGCGACCGAGCGGATGAAATACCGCCTCGCCGCCATGGCGTGAGAGCGCCGCCGGCAACGGTTCAATATTCGTCGC
The DNA here is from genome assembly GCA_026706245.1 of Alphaproteobacteria bacterium. GTDB lineage: Bacteria > Pseudomonadota > Alphaproteobacteria > Bin95 > Bin95 > Bin95. The sequence continues at coordinate 1,221 of JAPOZD010000159.1, read as the reverse complement.
GGCGGCGCACCCAGGTCATCGGGAATGGCAGGTCCTGCTCGTCGCGGCCCTTCGGCACGATGTCGAGAAGCTGGTAGGCGGTATTCATCGGGTCCAGCCCGCGCGAATAGCAGGAGTAGGTGTGAAAGATGCGCCCGGCCGCATCCTTGCAGAACACGCTGAGCCCGGGCGCCTCGCTGCCGCGCATGGCGGTTTCGCGGTAGTTGTACATAACCGGCCCCGCCGCAAGCGCCTCCTCGTCGAAGGAAACGCCGAAATCCCGGTTGAAGCCGCTGTGCAGCGAGGAAACCCACGGGAAGCGCCAGCCCATGCGGTCCCGATAGGCGAGAAGCGAAGCGAGCGGCGCGCGCGACACGGCGACGAACGCGACGTCCCGGGCTGCCAGATGAACGACCATCGGGTCGTAGCCGTCGGCCCAGAAGGAGCAGCTCGGGCAGCCTGCCTCCCAGTCCGGCCCGAACATGAAATGCGAGACGACGAGCTGGCTGCTTTCGCCGAACAGGGCGGCGAGGCCGGTCTCGCCTGCTTCGCTCTCGAAGCGATATTAAGTGTAAACTTCAACACAGGGCAACGCCTTTCTGGCAGCTGCCAGCGCATCGCGTTCGCGGGTCAGTGCCTTTTCCCGTTCGAGAAGCGCCTTGCGGGCATCGAGCCATGCTTCGCGCGAGACAATCGGATGGTTCATGTGGCGGTTCCTGTGTTTGGTGGTATGAAGTTGCCTGGGTAGCGCGGGCATTTATGCGTCATCGGCACGAATGCCGTGCGAGGCGAGAGCCTTGGAAAACGGGAGGCCCTTCCTTCATAATAGGAATTATCCAGTCGGAGGACGAGTTATGGACGGGCAGCAGGCCATCGGGAACCGGGTTGAGGCGGATCGGGGGTCGCCGGCCTATGTGCCGTCGCTCCAGCTGACGGAAGGACAGCCGCCGCCCGTCGCGGCAAATGGCGGCCTGTCTTACATGTCGTTCGACAAGGATGGCGATGCCGGGACCGCCGCGGCGATCGAGGCGGCGCTCCAGCAGATCGCGGAAGGGCACAGCCAGGCGTTGATGGACCGGCTCAACAGCGCGCCTCCGGGCCCGATCGAGACCAAGTGGGGCCCGGGCTTCCGCGAATATGAGGAATGCCTGGACCATATTCGTGCCAATGATTTCGAAGTTCCCGAGGGCGGCGTGGCGCTTCCGCTTCGGTACACCGTCTATGAGCACCCGTCCTATTCCG
>JAPOZD010000201.1 GCA_026706245.1 Alphaproteobacteria bacterium | reverse complement strand
GCTGAACGCGCTGAACGGCGCCTTGGTGGAAGCCATCTGCGGCGCGGTCTCTAAGGCCCATGGCGACGACGGCGTCGCATGCATCCTGCTGCAGGGCAATGAGCGCGCGTTTTCCGCCGGCGCCGACATGAAGGAAGCCGCGGACCATGCCGGAGAAGGCCTGCGCGCCGCCCGCGACCGGGCGGAAGTCGGGGCGGCGATCTACGAGCTCGGCCGGCTGACCGACAAACCGCTGATTGCGGCGGTGCGCGGCTATGCGCTCGGCGGCGGCTGCAATCTCGCCATCGCCTGCGACCTCGCGGTAGCGGGCGCAAGCGCCGTGTTCGGCTATCCGGAAGTCCGGCGCGGGCTGGCCGCGACCATGGTCACGCCCGGCCTCGCGCACCGTATCGGGCCGAAGGCGGCGTTCGAACTGCTGACCCTCGCAGAGGACGTGTCCGCCAACCGGGCGCTCGAACTCGGGATGATCAACCGGGTCGTGCCGGATGAGAGGGTGCTCGACGAGGCGCTCTCGATGGCGGAAGCCCTGGCGGCTTTCGATCGGGAAGCGGTGCGCGCGACCAAGCGGGTGTTCCAGCGCTCGCTCGACCTCCCGGTCGCGGACGCGCTGTCCGCCGCCCGCGAAACCATGCTTTCCATGCGCCGGGGAATGGTGCCGCCGGAGTGATTTGAACACTCGACCCCACCCTTACCAAGGGTGTGCTCTACCCCTGAGCTACGGCGGCCCACCGGGCGCGTCTATGCCACAGGGAACGACGGGAGGGCAAGCGGAGATGGCCGCCTCCGAAGACCGGGAGACGAAGGAACAGAAACAACGGCGTCTCGCCGAGGCACTCCGGCAGAACCTGCGCCGCCGCAAGGGGCGCCAGCGCGGCGACGGCGACGAGGACAGCAAACCGCCCGGCGACATTGCCGAACGGGACTGCTGAAGCTACAAGCGGGCCGCAAAGCGCCGTGCCGGCCGGGAGAACGGCCGCTGTCGCGGCGCGATTCAGGATGAGGGCTCGACTCGTGCTCGAAACCGGTGCCAGAGCCTATCGCATTCGCGGCGGCAGGCCGTTGACCGGGGCGATCCGCGCCCAGACGGCCAAGAATGCTGTGAGCAAGCAGCTTGTCGCCTCCCTCCTGACCGCCGAGCCCTGCCGCCTGCTGGACGTGCCGGACATTTCAGAGATCGACCTCGCGCTCGGCATGCTGACGGAAATCGGCGCGACCGTGTCCCGCGACAACTCCGGGGCGGTAGACATCCAGACCGCCGATATCGCCTCGACCGCCGTCGGGCAGCGCTATTCCGGCGTCAACCGCCTGCCCGTGCTGCTGATCGCCCCGCTTCTGCACCGGGCGGGCATGGCGCGCGTTCCGGTCGTCGGCGGCGATCATATCGGCGAGCGCCCCATAGACTTCCACATCGCGCTGCTGGAGCAGATGGGCGCGCGCATCGATGCTGACCGGGACGGCTATACCGCCAAGGCAGACCGGCTGAAAGGTGCTGTCGTCCGCCTGCCCTATCCGAGTGTCGGAGCGACGGAAAACGCTATTCAGGCCGCCTGCCTGGCGGATGGCACCACTGTGATCCACAACGCGGCCATCGAGCCGGAAATCGTCGATACGGTCCTCTTCCTCCAGAAGATGGGCGCGCTCATCCAGATCGAGACCGACCGCAAGATCGTCGTCGAGGGCGTGGGGCGGCTTTCCGGCGCGACCCACCGGCCGATGGCGGACCGCATAGAGGTCGCATCCTTCGCCATGGCGGCGGTCGCGACCGGCGGGCGCATCCGCATTTCCGGGGCCGACCAGCGGGCCATGGTCACATTCCTCAATGTGCTGCGGAAGGTCGGCGGCGGCTTCGAGATCGTGGACGACGCGATAACCTTCTTCCGCGCCCGCGACACGCTGCGCCCGATCCACATCGAGACCGATGTGCATCCGGGGTTCATGACCGACTGGCAACAGCCGATGGTGACCCTGCTGACCCAGGCGGAAGGCGTCTCGGTCCTGCACGAAACGGTCTATGAGAACCGCTTCGGCTACACCGGCACCCTGAACGATATGGGCGCCAACATTACGCTCACCACCGCCTGCCTCGGCGGCAAGCCCTGCCGTTTCCTGGAACGCAACTTCCCCCACAGCGCCGTGGTGCAGGGCGCGACGCCGCTCGCCGGCCGGCGGATCGAGGTGCCGGACCTCAGGGCGGGCTTCGCCTATCTGCTCGCCGCCCTGATTGCCGAAGGGGAAAGCGAAGTTCTGGGAGCCCGCTTCATCGAGCGCGGCTACGCCGATGTTCCGGGACGGCTGGCGAGCATCGGCGCGGACATTGAGGTCGTTCCTGCCCTGGGCAGCGATCTGGCGGCCCAATGAGCGCGCAACTCAAATTGCGCGCGACATCCGTTGAGGAATTGCAGGTGATTGCGGCGTGTATCCAGGACGCGATTGCGCCCCTGGCGGACATGACCTGGATGCAGGACCAGAACCGGTTCGCCATCGTGTTCAACCGCTTCCGGTGGGAGTGCGCCGGCGACAGGCCGCCCTTCGAGCGCACGCACGCCATGCTGTCTTTCCAGAATGTCCGCGCCGTGCAGACCAGCAATATCGACCGACGGCGGCCGGACGGGCTGCTCAGCCTGTTGACCATGGCGCCGGCCGATGATGCGGCGGTCGATCTGGCCTTTGCGGGCGGCGCCACAGTAAGGGTGGACAGCGAACCGCTCGATTGCATTCTCGAAGACTTGGGCGAGCCCTGGCCAACGGTTTGGCGGCCGGACCACGGGGCCGCCGGGGGCGCGGCATGACCGACCCGCTCGTTCTGGCGCTGCCGAAGGGGCGCATCCTCTCGGAAGCGATGCCCCTGGTCCGTGCTGCCGGTATCGAGCCGGAGCCCGGCTTCGACGACCCGGACGACCGGCGCCTGCACTTCCGGACTAACCTGCCCGACGTGTCGATCATCCGGGTCCGGTCCTTCGACGTCGCCACCTTCGTGGCATTCGGCGCCGCAGCGATCGGCATTGCGGGCCGGGATGTGATTATGGAGTTCGGGTATGACGAGCTCTATGCGCCGCTCGATCTCGACATCGGCCACTGCCGCCTGGCGGTCGCGGAGCCGGCGGCCATGGTCGCCCATGACGATCCGCGGCGCTGGAGCCAGATTCGCATTGCGACGAAATATCCCGAAGTCACGAAACGCCATTTCGCCGCGCGCGGGGTGCAGGCGCAGTGCATCAGGCTCAACGGCGCGATGGAACTCGCGCCTTCCCTCGGGCTCTGCCGCCGCATTGTGGACCTCGTCGCCTCCGGCACGACCCTGAAGGCCAACGGCCTGGTCGAAGTCGAGCATATCGCGGACATCACATCCTGCCTCATCGTCAACCGCACCCTGCTCAAGACGCGCACGGCGGAGCTTCAGGGCTGGATCGAGCGCTTCCGGGAGGCCTCTCTTGACCAGGCGGCTTGACACGACCGATCCGGATTTCGCCGGAGATTTCGACGCGCTGACACAGGCGGACCGGGCCGGGGCGGAAGATGTCGACGCCGCGGTCGCCTCCATCCTCGCCGAAGTCCGGGCGCGCGGCGACGCCGCCGTTGCGGACTATACCGAACGCTTCGACGGCGTGACCGGCCCGCTGCGAATTCCGGTCGAAACGCTGGACCGGGCGCTTGCGGAAACACCGGCCCCGGCCCGGGATGCACTCGAACTGGCGGCATCGCGGGTCGAGGCATTCCATCGCGCGCAAATGCCTGCCGGGCTCGACTATCGCGATGAACTCGGCGTGCGGCTCGGCCTGCGCTGGACGCCGATAGAGGCGGTCGGCCTGTATGTGCCGGGAGGCACCGCCGCCTATCCGAGTTCGGTGCTGATGAATGCCATTCCCGCCCGGGTAGCTGGCGTCGGGCGGCTCGCGATGACAGTGCCGACGCCGGCGGGCGCGTTCGACCCGCTGGTGTTTGCTGCCGCGCGGCTTGCGGGCATTGAGGAAGTTTACAGGATCGGCGGAGCGCAGGCCGTAGGCGCGCTCGCATTCGGCACCGAAAGCATCTCGCCGGTGGACAAGATCGTGGGCCCCGGAAATATCTGGGTCGTGACCGCCAAGCGGCAGGTTTTCGGGCATGTCGGCATCGACACGATTGCGGGACCGTCGGAAGTGCTCGTCGTCTGGGACGGCTGCTGCCCGCCGTCCTGGATTGCAGCCGATCTGCTGGCGCAGGCGGAGCACGATGAGGCCGCGCAGAGCATTCTCATCACGCTGTCGCACGAGCATGCCGACGCTGTGGAAGCGGAAGTCGCCAACCATCTCGACATCCTGCCGCGCGCTGCCACGGCGCGCGCGAGCTGGGAGCGCCACGGAGCCTGCATCGTCGTCCGGGACCTGGACGAAGCGCCGGCGCTGACAGACGCTATCGCGCCCGAGCATCTCCAGCTGGCAGTCGCCGATCCGGAACCGCTGGCCCGGCGGGTGCGCCATGCCGGCGCCATATTTCTCGGCGCCCTCACTCCCGAGGCCGTCGGCGACTATGTAGGCGGGCCGAATCATGTCCTGCCGACGTCCCGCGCCGCCCGGTTTGCGTCCGGGCTCGGCGTCATGGACTTCATGAAACGCACAACCCTGCTGGGTTGCGGCGCGGACTCGCTGACCGCCCTGGGCCCGGCCGCCACAGCACTCGCGGCAGCCGAGGGACTGGACGCTCACGGCCTGTCGGTTGCGCTTCGGCTCGATGGCTGACAAGGCAGACGAGAGCCGATTCCAGATAGCCTCGGTCAGCCTCGACGAACGGCTTGTCCTGCGGCGCACGCCGGAGATCGAGCAGGAACGCGCCGTCGCCATCTTCGATCTGGTGGAAAGAAACCGGTTCCGCCTTCTGGAAGGCCCCGCAGGGCCCTATGCGCTGCATCTGGCCGTCGTTGAGCGAAGGCTGGCATTGCGGGCCGCGGCTCCGGACGGCTCGCCTCCGGTCAACATAAGCATTTCGCTCGGCGGCTTCCGGCGGGTCGTGAAGGATTATTTCACTGTCTGCGACAGCTATTACGAGGCGATCAAACGCCTGTCGCCCTCCCAGATCGAGGCCATCGACATGGGCCGGCGCGCCCTTCACGACGAAGGCGCGGACAAGCTGCAACAGGCGCTGGCGGCCCATGTCGAGCTCGACCACGATACGGCCCGGCGCCTGTTCACCCTGCTCTGCGTCCTGCATTTCCGGGCCCGGTCCGAATGACTCGCGCACCCCGCAGCCTGCTCTTTGCCTGCACACGGAACGCGGTGCGTTCGCCCATGGCGGAGGCGCTGGCCCGAAGCCGCCTGAGCCCGGGAACCTTCATCGACTCGGCAGGTGTGGAGCCCGGTCTCGTCAATCCGTTCGCGGTTGCGGTCATGGACGAGATCGGCCTCGACATTCGCGGCCACCGGGCGAGGACATTCGAGGAGCTTTCGGATTGCTCTTTCGATCTCGTCGGCGCGCTGGTGGGTGACGCCCTTCAGGGACAGCAGCCGGTCGCTGCGGGATCGGCAGCGACGGTCGAGTATTGGGGCGTCCCGGATCCGACCCTGAACGAAGGATCGCGGGAACAGCGGCTCGCGGCATTCCGTTCAGTGCGCGGCGATCTGGAGGCCCGCATACGCGAACGCTTCCCCAACATGCCCCGCCTGGGCTAACACGCTCTCCATGGCTTCGCTCGTGCTTGCCTCCGCTTCGCCCCGCCGGCTCGAATTGCTCCGCCGTATCGGCATCGAACCGGATTGCATCGCTCCGATGGAAATCGACGAAACGCCGCGAGCCGGAGAGTCGCCGCGGAACCTCGCCACGCGGCTCGCAGGGAAGAAATGCGCGGCGGCGGC
>JAPOZD010000444.1 GCA_026706245.1 Alphaproteobacteria bacterium | reverse complement strand
TCCCCCTGCATCGCCACCGTGTCGGCGCCCTCCGGCGCGGGCGCGCCGGTCAGGATGCGGACCGCCTCGCCGGACCGGAGCGGATGCGGATAGGGCCGTCCCGCCGCCGCCCGCCCGGCGACGCGGTAGCGCGCCTGCCCGTGCGCGAAGGCGTAGCCGTCCACGGCCGCATTGTCGTAGCCGGGCACGTCGAGGCCGCTCACGAGCGGTTTCGCCAGGATCCGGCCCCGCGCTTCCGCCAGCGGCGCCCGCTCGCGCCCGACCGCCGGGCCGAGGCGCGTCCTGAGCCGTTCGGCCGCCTCGCCGACGGTCAGCAGCCGGTCGCCCGCCGCGAAACAGTCGTTGAGCCTCTCCATGCCCGGGAGCATAGTGGAGAACATGAGCGAGTTCATGCAGGAGTTCCTGGTCGCGCCGGACCCGGACGACCCGAGGCTGACGGAAGCCGTCACCGGCATCGACCACGAAGGACAGGAACGCAGCACGCGCGTCGTCGTCGAACGCCCGCTCACCATCTACCTGAACAGCCAGGAGATCGTGACCGCGATGACGGTCGGCGACCACGCGAACTGGCTCGCCGTCGGCTTCCTCGCCAATCAGAACATGCTGCGCCCGGACGACGAGATCACCGGCATCGACATAGACGACGAGCTGGAAGCCGTGATCGTGCGCACGGCGCGCAAGACCGATTACGAGCACCGGCTGGAGCGCCGGGTCCGCACCTCGGGCTGCGCCGTCGGCACGGTGTTCGCCGACGTGATGGACAGTTTCGAGGCGGCCGACCTGCCCGCCGACCCGCTCTACACCTCCTGGATCTACACGCTCTCGGCCAAGATCGCGCGCCGGCCGAGCCTCTATCTGGCGGCGGGCGCCATCCACGGCTGCGTGCTCTGCGAGGGCGACCGGCCGATCCTCTATCTGGAGGATGTGGGCCGGCACAATGCGGTGGACATGATCGCCGGCTACATGCGCCTCAACGATGTTTCGCCGCTCGGCAAGCTGTTCTTCACCACCGGGCGGCTCACCAGCGAAATGGTCATCAAGACGGTGCAGATGGGCGTGCCGATCCTCATTTCCCGCTCCGGCTTCACGGCGTCCGGCGTGTCGCTTGCCCGGCAGGCGGGGCTGACCCTGGTCGGGCGCGCCAAGGGCAAGCGCTTCATCGCGCTCTCCGGCACCGAGCGCCTCGTGTTCGACGCGAGCCCGGATGTCGCCTCGGGCGACGCCGCCTGAGTTCCGTGTCCCTCGATCCCCGGCGGGACTGCGCCGGCCTGCTGCTCGCGGGCGGCCTCGGCCGGCGGATGGGCGGCGGCCTCAAGGGCATGGCGCTGCTCGACGGCCGCCCGCTGCTCGCCCATGCCGCGGCGCGCGCCGGCCCGCAGGTGGCGAGCCTCGCGGTCAACGCCAACGCGCCAGCAGAGGAATTCGCGGAACTGGGGCTGCCCGTGCTGCCCGATCCCGTCACCGGGTTCGTCGGGCCGCTTGCGGGCGTGCTGGCCGGCATGCTCTGGGCGCGCGAGGCGGGCTACGGATGGGTCGCGAGCTTCCCCTGCGATGCGCCCTTCTTCCCTGAAACGCTCGTCCGCGATCTGGCGGCGGAAGCGGACAGGGCCGACATCGTCACCGCGACGTCCGGCGGGCAGCGCCACCCGGTCTTCGCGCTCTGGGCCGTCAGCCTCGCCGACGACCTCCACCGGGCGCTCGCCGGGGAAGGGCTGCGCAAGGTGGACCGCTGGACCGCCCGCCACCGCATGGCCGACATCGAATTCCCGGTCCCGCCGGAGGGCGACCCCTTCTTCAACATCAACACGCCGGAGGACCTGGCCGCGGCGGAGGCGCGGCTGGCCGGCCGTTAGTCAGGCGGCGAGCCAGCCTCCGTCCACGGGAAGCGTCGTACCGGTGATGAAGCTCGCGCGCCCGGAGAGCAGGAAGCAGATCGCCTCGGCGATCTCGTCCGGCTTGCCGAAGCGGGCCATGGCATGGCGGGTGCGGGAGCGCTCCCTGGCAGCCGCCGGGTCGGCCTGACGCGAGAGGCTGCGGTTCAGCATCGGCGTCTCGGTGGCGCCCGGCGCAACCGCATTGACCCGGATGCCGTCGCCGGCAAGCTCGACCGCCGCCGTGCGCACCAGCGAGACGACGGCGCCCTTCGACGCGATATAGGCCGCGTTCAGCGACCCGCCGGCGAAGGCGAGCTGCGAGGCGATGGCCACGACCGACCCGCCGCCCGCCGCGCGCATCGGCCCCGCCGCCGCGGCGAGCCACATCCAGGTTGCCTTGACATTGACGGCGAACACCCGGTCCCAGTCCTCCGGGTCGATATCCTCGATCGCGACGCCGCTCTCGGAAATGCCGGCGGCCGTCACCAGGCCGTCGAGCCGCGGGCACCGCTCCATCGCCGCAGCCACGAGCGCCGGATCGGTCACATCGCCGACAAGGCCGGACGAGGCGTCCCGGTCCACCACCAGCACATCGGCGCCTGCGGCGCGCAGCATGCCGACCGTCTCCGCCCCGATGCCGGAGGCGCCGCCGGTCACGATGATCGTCTTGTTTGCGAAGTCCATGGGCGATCCTTATCCGTCTTCGCCGGGCGCGTGGAACAGGTTCCCGGCCTCGTGGGCGGGACCGAGGCTGCACCAGATCGGCGTGTGGTCGGAAGCCTTGGGGCGGCTGCGCGGCACGGTGTCGATGTCGCAGACCTCCAGCCGGTCGAGCGCCGCCGGCGACAGCAGCAGATGGTCGATACGGACGCCCTCGCCCCGCTGCCAGCGGCCGCGCTGGTAGTCCCAGAAGGTAAAGGCGCCGCCCCGCCGCGCATGGAGAGACCGGAAGGCGTCCGCCCAGCCGAGATAGAGGATTTCGCGAAAGGCGCGGCGGCTTTCCGGCCGGTAGAGCGCATCGCCCGTCCAGTCGTCCGGGTCGTAGCAGTCCTCCGGTTCCGGGATGACGTTGAAATCCCCGCCGAGCACCGTCGGCACCTCGTCCGCCAGCAGGCGCGCGGCATGGCGTTTCAGCCGCGCCATCCAGGCGAGCTTGTAGGGGAACTTACCGCTCCCGACCGGGTTGCCGTTCGGCAGGTAGATGGAGGCGACCCGCACCCCGTCAAATACCGCCTCGACATAGCGCGCCTGGTCGTCTTCGCCGTCTCCCGGCAGGCCCTCGCGCAGCGAGTCGGGCACCGTTTTCGAGATGAGCGCGACGCCGTTATAGGTCTTCTGGCCGAGCACCGCCGCCCGGTATCCCGCCGCCTCGATCTCGAGGTGCGGGAAGGCGTCGGCGGTGCATTTGATCTCCTGCAGCGCCAGCACGTCCGGGGCGGCCGTCTCCAGCCAGTCGATCACGGCGGGCAGGCGGGCCTTGACCGAGTTGACGTTCCAGCTTGCGATTTTCATTCAGACGGCGAAGGACGAGCCGCAGCCGCAGGAAGCCGTCGCGTTGGGATTGTCGATGCGGAAGGCGGCGCCGGCCAGGTCCTCGACGAAATCGATCCGGGCGCCCTCCAGCAGCTCCAGAGACATCTCGTCCACCACGACATCGACGCCGGCATGGCTGAACACGAGGTCGTCGTCATTGCGCTCGTCATCGAAGGCGAAGCCGTACTGGAAGCCGGAACAGCCGCCGCCCGACACGGAGACCCGCAGCATCAGGTCCTTGCCCTGCTGTTGTTCAAGCAGGACCGAGACGCGCTCGGCGGCCCTGTCGGAAATGCTGATCGCTGCGCTCATCGTGCGGACATACTCCGGCTGGCTCCGATTATCTGGGGAGTATAAGCGGGCTGTCAATGCGCCGGCTCAGATGCAGTAGGTCGCGAGCGGCGGCAGGCCGTTGAAATTGACCGAGCTGTAGGAGGCGGTGTAGGCGCCCGCCGACTCGATCGCCACCCTGTCGCCGACCTCCAGGGTCAGCGGCAAGCGGTAATTGCTGTGCTGGTAGAGCACATCGGCTTCGTCGCAGGTCGGCCCCGCCAGCACGACCGGCCCGCATTCCGCGCCGTCGCGCTCCGTGGTGATGCGGTACTGGATCGCCTCGTCCATGGTCTCGATCAGGCCGCCGAACTTGCCGATATCGAGATAGACCCAGCGTTCCTCGTCCCGGTAGCCCTTGCGGGAGATCAGCACGACCTCGCTCTGCACGAGGCCGGCATCGCCCACCAGCGCGCGGCCCGGCTCGACGATCAGGTTCGGCATCCGGTTGCCGAAATGGCCGCGCGCGGCCGCGACCAGCGCCTCCATATGCGCTTCGGCGCCGGGCCCGTCCTTGCGGGTGCGGGCGGGGAAGCCGCCGCCGACATTCACCATGCCGAGCTTCACGCCCGCCTCGTCGAGCGCGGTGAACAGCATCGCCGTCTGGCCGAAGGCCACGTCCCACTGGCGCACATCGCGCTGCTGCGAGCCGATATGGAAGGAGATGCCATGGGGCTCGAGGCCGAGCTCTCCGGCTTCCAGCATGAGGTCGCGCGCCATATCGACCTCGCAGCCGAACTTCCGCCCGAGCGGCCAGTCCGCGCCCTCCCCGGTCATGGCGATGCGGCAATAGACGCGCGCGCCGGGCGCGGCCGCCGCCAGCTTGCGCAGCTCGCCTCGGCTGTCGAAGGCGAACAGGTCCACGCCGAGCCTGTGCGCGGCTTCGATATCGGCGGCCTTCTTGATGGTGTTGCCGAAGGAGAGCCGCCGGGCCGGCGCGCCGGCCGCCAGGCAGTCGCGGATCTCGTAGATGCTGGCGCAATCGAAGGACGAGCCGAGCCGCACCAGCAGCGAGACGATCTCGGGCGCCGGGTTGGCCTTGACCGCGTAATAGACTGCCGCCTGCGGCAGCAGCCGCGTGAAGGCGAGGTAGCTCTCCCGCACGACGTCGAGGTCGATCACGAGGCACGGCGTCGCCGGCCGGGACTCATCGAGAAATCGGCGAATGCGCGCCGTCATCGCACAACCCTCCCAAGGGGCTCCTAACCGCGTCTCGGGCGGCGGACCGGGGACGGCCGCGGACCGTCCGTCTTCCCGCCTGTCGCACCGATACCTCGTTACCGGCCCCCGGCGCTTGCCCGGGTGATTTCTTGGCACGTGGGTCATGCGTGGTGCGGCGGCGCACCAATAGGCCCGAAGCGCCCGCCGGTCAAACCCTTTCGACCCGGCCGCCCGGCCCCGGGGGCCCGCTCCGTCCGAAGCGTCATGAAATGTCATGCGATGTCATGAGCCGCCGCCCCTCCCTGCCGTTACGGTCCGGCGGAAACGCCGGAGGACGGTCCCCGGCTTCCCTGCTCCAGCCAGAGCGTCGTGATGTGTCGTAACTGCCCGGGATGTGGGCGAGGCGCTCCCCTTGCGTCGCCCCGGACGGAGCGAAGCGGAGATCCGGAGTCCATCCCTGAACGGAGAGGAGCGCACAGCCGGCCGTTGCAGCGCGTACGCCCCCGGCAGCGCTCCGGTTGCGCCGCCGAGGCAGGTCGAGAGGTCCGGAGATGGGCCCCCGCCTTCGCGGGGGCGACGAAAGGGGCGTACGGACCTCCGGGTGCAAGACGGGGCCGCGGAATCCTGCTCCATGGCGGACATCCTGTGGCAGTTACGATGTGTCATGTTTTGTCATGCGGCGTTGCGAGCCTTCCCTGCGATGCGTCATGAAATGTCATGATCCGAATGCGCATGGCGCATATCCTGTTGTCCCTTCGAGCATGAGGCTGTCCTTCCCCGAATCTCCCTCCTTCGCTTGCGAGGGAGAGCCTGCCCCGGACTGCGATCCGGGGGCTGGGGCGGGAGGCCGTCTTTCGTCCTGCCAGGGCTTTGCCAAGCCGCACGGCCGCTGGCCCTCTCCCGGCCTCTCCCGCCAGCGGGAGAGGGGATTTCATGGCGGCGGAC
>JAPOZD010000289.1 GCA_026706245.1 Alphaproteobacteria bacterium | reverse complement strand
GCTCGGCGCCGTAATAGGTGAGCGTCAGCATCGCCCCGCCCGGCTCCATCAGCGCCGAGGCCCGGCGGGCGAGGTCTGTGAAGGAGAAGCAGGAGATGTCGAGCGACATGCGGAAGTTCTCGCGCGTCGTATCGACATAGCGGCCCTTGAGCTGGTCCTTGTCGGAGAAGGCGATGGCGTGGACGACGAAATCGAGCCGGCCCCATTCGGCCGCGAGCGTCTCGAACAGGGCGTCCATGCTGGCATCGTCGGCGACATCGGCCGGCAGCACCAGCGCCGCGCCCAGCGACTCGGCCAGCGGGCGCACGCGCTTGGCAAGCTGTTCCGTCTGGTAGGTGACGGCGAGTTCGGCGCCGCTCCCCGCCAGCGCCTGCGCGATCCCCCAGGCGATGGAGCGGTCGTTCGCCATGCCCATGACGAGCCCGCGCTTGCCGGTCATGGCGGCCGATGATCCGGTCATGGCGTTCTCCGGGGTCGGGTGAGGCTCAGCTTTCGCCCCCGGTTGCGACCAGCCGCCAATTGGGGTCCGGCGACCGCGTGTCCCGGGCGAAGGTCCACACGTCGGTGATCTCCTCGATGGCGTTGGTCGCGCCGGAGAGCGTCTGCCCCTCGGAGTCGCGCAGCACGCCGACCTGCTCCGAGACGAAACGGACCGTCGCCCATGCCTCATGGCCGTCGAGTCCGGCATCGGTGAGTTCGGCTTCCTTGATGCCGATCAGCGTCGCCTCGAGGATATGGCCCTTCTCCTCCCGGTCCGCGATGGTGCGCTCGAAGTTGCCGAACACCTCGGCGCTGGTCAGCGGCCGGAGGGTGTCGCGGTCGCCGCCGGCAAAGGCGTTGACGATCATCTCGAACGCGCCGCGCGCGCCCCCGGCGAACAGTTCCGGGTCGAAGCTCGGGTCCACGCCCCTGATCTGGCGTATGCCGTCACCCAGCGGCGTGCCGTCGCTCTCTTCTTCCTCGTCCTTGTTGCGGTCGGGCAGCGCTATCACATTGTCGTTGGAGTTCGCATCGCCCGCGGCATTCGGCTCCGCCTGCGGGGGCGCCTGGTGGTGCCCCTGGCGGCGGCCCAGCACGCTGCGCAGCCGGAACACGAGGAACGCCGCCACCATGGCGAAGAACAACAGGTCGAAGAACGGAATTCCGCCGTCCATGGCGCTCACTACCGGCCTTTGCGGCCGATCCCTTCACTCGATTGACCAGAGATAAGCCCAAGTCTAGGAAAGGGCAAGTATGGCCTTCGTAATCCTTTTGGCGCTGATCGGGGTTCCCCTGGTCGAGATCGCCGTTTTCATCGAGGTCGGCGGCTGGATCGGGTTGTGGCCGACGCTCGCCGTGATCGTGCTGACGGCCGTCGTCGGGACCTGGCTGATCCGCGCGCAGGGGGTGGGTGTGCTGATGCGCGCCCGGCGGACGATCGCCGAGGGCGGCGCGCCGATCCGCGAGATGTTCGACGGGGTCTGCCTCCTCGTGGCGGGCGCCCTGCTGCTGACGCCGGGCTTCTTCACCGACGCTGCCGGGTTCCTGCTGCTGTTGCCGCCGTTCCGGGACCTCGCGGCGGGATGGGCCTGGCGGCGCTGGGGCGGCGAGGTCCGCGTCCGGCGGGGCGGGGCCGGCGTCATCGAAGGCGAATATCGCGACGACACGCCGGGAGAGCCCCGATGATCCTGCTGCGCCACGGCCAGACGCTGTGGAACCTGCATTACGGCCAGACGCGCATCGATCCGGGTCTCCCCGATCCGGGGCTGACGGAGGAAGGCCGCCGGCAGGCCGAGGCGGCCGCAGCCGCTCTCGCCGGGCGCGGCATCTCGCTGCTCTTCGCGAGCCCCTACCGGCGCACGCTGGAAACGGCGGCGACGGTCGCCGGATTCCTCGATGTCCCGGTTCTGATAGAGCCGCTGCTGCGCGAGCGGGCGGGCTTTTCCTGCGATGTCGGGACCCGCGCGGGCATGCTGGCCGAGGCCTGGCCGGACCTCGATTTCTCCGCCCTCGACGAGCAGTGGTGGTGCGAACTCGGGGAAACGCATGAGCGGGTGCTGGCCCGCGCCCGCGCCTTCCGCACCGCCATGGCCGAGCGCCCGGATCGCGACGGCATCTGCGCCGTGACCCATTGGGGCGTCATCCGCGCGCTGACCGGCGAGACGGTAGAGAACGGCACCATCCGGGAGCACGACCCTTCCGGTCCGCTTCCGCCCTTTGCCGCCCCGTGCTAGACGGGCGGCCATGAACGGGAACGGTGCGAACGGAGCAACTGACACGAAGCCGCGGGTGACCATCGGCGCGCAATATCTGAAGGACCTCTCCTTCGAGAGCCCGAATGCGCCGATGAGCTTCAACGAGCTCGAAACGCGGCCCGAGATCGGTATCGACCTCAATGTCGAGGCGCGTCCCTTGCAGGACAACCACTTCGAGGTGCTGTTGCATGTCACGGCGCGGGCGAAGCGCGGCGAGACGGTCCTCTTCCTGGTCGAGCTGTCCTACGGCGCGGTCGCCTCCGTGCCGCCCCTGCCGGACGAGGTGAGGACCAGGGTGGTCGGGTCCGAGGTGCCGAAGCTGCTGTTCCCCTTCGCTCGCGGCATCATCGCCAATGCGGTGCGCGACGGCGGCTTCCCGCCCTTCCTGATCGATCCCATCGACTTCGATGCGCTGTTCGAGCGCGCCGCGGCCGCGCAGGCGGACGAGCGCCGGCAGGAGGCGGGCGGGCAGGCCGCGCAGGAGGAGGGAGGCGGCGATTAGCCGGGACCGCGAATACGCGCCTCCCGAGGCGGCCGAAGCGGAGGTCTGGGGCGACCTGCTGCGGTCCTTCCTGCGCGGCGCCGCATTCCTGGGGCTGGCTGCGGCCGGCGCGGGCGGCGGACTCTGGTATCTCTACCACCTGATGAGCACCGGGCAGATGGAGCACTTCCCGCTCGTCTGCGGGGCCATCGGCCTGGAGTGAACGGTCAGCCCCCCGGCAGGAAGGCGAGCAGTTCGGCGAGCAGTTCGTCGGGCGCTTCCTCAGGAATGAAATGCCCGCAATCGAGCGTGCGGCCCCTTATGTCGTCGGCACGGGCGCGCCAGACATCCAGCATGTTCAGCTTCGCCCCGGTCTGCCAGCCGGGCCGCTTCGGCATGTTGCCGGCCCAGAGCACCAGCACGGGGCAGGCGAGCTTCCGGCCCCGGTCGGCGGCGTCATGCTCCATGTCGAGCGCGACGGCGCGGTAGTCGGCGCACATGGCGCGCACCGTTTCCGGGTCGGAAAAGCAGCGCAGATATTCCGCGTAGGCCGCTTCCTCGAAGGCCTCTGGAACTGCACTCCACTGGTCCAGGAAAAAGTCCAGGAACAGCTTCGGATTGGCGGAGAACACGGTCTCGGGAAGCGGCGAAGGCTGGCGCATGAGGTTCCAGTGGAACCATGAGAACGCCAGCGAGGCGTCCATGTTCTCGAACGCTTCCAGAGATGGCACCACGTCCAGGTTGGTGAAGCTCAGGACCCGCCCCGGATGGTCGAGTGCGAGGCGGAGCCCGACGCGCACGCCCCGGTCATGGCCGACGAGGTGGAAGGCCTCGAAGCCGAGCGCCTGCATGACGGCCACCTGGTCGTTAGCGGTCGTGCGCTTGCAATAGGTCGTGTGGTCGCCCGGCCGGGAGGGCGGCTTGTCGCTGTCCCCATAGCCGCGCAGGTCCGGGCAGACGACGGTGAACCGTTCCGCCAGGCGGGGTGCCACCTTGTGCCATTCCGCATGGGTCTGCGGGTAGCCGTGCAGCATCAGCAGCGGCGGCCCTTCGCCTCCATGCACGACATGGATCCCGCACCCTCCGGCGTCGATCCTGGACCTCTCGAATCCCTCGAACATGCGCTGCTCCAACACCCCGTTTCCCGGATCAAGCGTCGGACGGGCGCGCCTTGTCAATGAAACAGCGCCCCGTCGCACCGTCCGCTTCGATTGACCCGGCCGTTTGCGGCCTGTATTCAACACTATCAAGCGGATATCGGACGGCGGGGAATGGCTGAGGAAACCGGCATCGAGAGGCTGTGCCGCGAAAGAAACCTTCGCCTGACGGGCCAGCGCCGGACGGTGGCCCGCGTCCTCTCCGACAGCGCCGACCACCCCGATGTCGATACGGTCTATCGGCGCGCGAGCCGGATCGACCCGCATATCTCCATCGCCACCGTCTATCGCACGCTCAAGCTCTTCGAGGACGCCAATGTGCTGACCCGGCACGATTTCGGCGGCGGCCGGGCGCGCTACGAGGAGGCCGGCGAGCATCATGACCACCTGATCGATGTGGAAACCGGGGCGGTGAAGGAGTTCTACGACGCCGAGCTCGAAGAGATGAAGAGCAGGATCGCCGAACGCCTCGGCTTCGACCTGGTGGACCATCGTCTCGAGCTCTATGGTCGTCGCCGGCGCAGCTAGCGCCCGGCGCCGGGCCTGGCGCAGCACGACACCGGACGGCTGGACCTGGATAACCCTGTCGGTGGCGGCGCTGGCGGCCGCGCCGATCCTGGCCGTCATCTGGACGGCCGTCACGCCGACCCTCGACATCTGGCAGCACCTCGCCTCGACGGTGCTGCCGGACTATGTCTGGAATTCCTTCCTGCTTGCGCTCGGCGTCGCGGTCGGCACCGTTGCTATCGGCGTCGCGACGGCCTGGGTGGTCACCATGTGCCGGTTCCCGGGAAGCCGGGCCTTCGAATGGCTTCTGCTGCTGCCGCTCGCCATGCCCGCGTATGTCGTCGCCTATGTCTATACCGACCTGCTGGAATATGCCGGCGCGGTGCAGATGTTTCTGCGCGCCTCGTTCGGCTGGACCAGCGCGCAGGACTACTGGTTCCCGCAGATTCGTTCGCTCGGCGGAGCCGTCACGCTGTTCTCGCTGGTGCTCTACCCTTACGTCTATCTGCTCTCCAGGGCGGCCTTCATCGAGCAGAATATCTGCGTGCTGGAAGCGAGCCGCCTGCTCGGCTGCACGCCTTGGCAGGCCTTCCGGCGCGTGGCGCTGCCGCTCGCCCGCCCGGCGGTGGCCATCGGCGTCATCCTCGCCCTGATGGAAACCTTGAACGATCTGGGCGCAGTCGAATTCTTTGCACTTCGCACCTTTACGGTCGGCATCTTCGACATTTGGATGAACATGGGCAATGCCGCCGGCGCGGCCCAGCTCGCGCTTGTGCTTCTGGTTGTCATCGCCGGTCTGATTTGGGCCGAGCGCGCCGCCCGGCGTCAGCGGCGGTTCCACCACACGAGCGGGCGCTACCGGCGGCTGGCGCCGCGGCGCCTTTCCGGCTGGGCCGCGGTGGGCGCGTTCCTCGCCTGCGGGCTGCCGGTGCTGCTCGGCTTCCTCCTGCCCTCGGCGGTGCTCGCCTGGTATGCGGTGACGGCCTGGCAGCCGGACCAGTTGTCCAATTTCCTGAACTATGCAGAACACAGCCTGACGCTGGCCGGCATTGCTGCGCTGGCGGCCTCGGCGTTCGGGCTTGTGCTCGCCTACGGCGCCAGGGCCGGCGCGCCGCCGGTCGCCCAGGGCGCGGCGCGCTTCGTGTCGCTCGGCTACGCGGTGCCGGGCGCGGTGCTGGCGCTCGGCGTGATGATTCCGCTCGCCGGCCTCGACCGCGGCATCGACGCTTTTGCGCGCGCCGAATTCGGCGTCTCCACCGGGCTGGTTTTCAGCGGCACGCTGTTTGCGGTCTCAGCCGCGCTCACCGTGCGTTTCCTGGCGCTCGCCTACGGCACCATCGACGCCGGCCTCTCGAAGGTGACGCCCAATATCGACAGCGCGGCGCGCACGCTCGGCCACGGGCCGTTCGCGCGGCTGTCGCGCGTGCATCTGCCCATCGTGCGCGGCAGCGCCCCGGTCAGCACGCTGCC
>JAPOZD010000163.1 GCA_026706245.1 Alphaproteobacteria bacterium | reverse complement strand
GACGGGGCTGGGTCCTTTCGGTGCGCCGCTCACCAGGGTGCCCCGAAGGGGCGGATCTCGACATTGAACGACCAGGCCGAGCGGTCCTGGTGCGCGATGCGGAAGACCTCCTCGCCGATGGCGTCGGGCTTTATGAAGAAATCGTCGGGCCGGCCGGGGTGGCGCCGGCGGGTCCAGCGCAGGTCGATCACCGCATCGATGACGATATAGGCGACATGCACGCCCCTGGGCCCGAGCTCGCGCGCCATCGCTTCGGCGAGGATGCGCTGCGCCGCCTTGGTCGGCGCGAAGCCGGAGAAACGCGGAATGCCCCGCCAGGTCGATGTGTTGCCGGTCACCATGAGCGCGCCCTTGCCGCGCGCGATCATCGCCGGCGCGGTCAACTGCGCCAGGTGGAGCAGGCTCATTGTGTTGACCTCGAAATTGGCCCGAAGGTCCGCCGGATCCATGTCGAGGAAACTCCCCCAGCTTCCGCGCGCGGCGTTGTGTACCACGACATGCGGATCGTCCCCGAGCGTCCGCCGGACCCGCTCCACGGCGTCCGCCAGCGCCTCGCTGTCGGTGATGTCGCAGGGAACCGCCAAGGAGCCGGGAATCGCCGCCTCGTATTCGCTGAGCCGCGACTCGGACCGCGCGAGCATCGCCACCCGGTAGCCGCCGGCCGCAAACCGCCGGACCACCGAGCCGCCCGTGCCCCGTCCGGCGCCCGCCACCAATGCTATCCTTTCCGTCATCCGTTCCCCTCCCGTCGGTCCGTTGCCGTTCAGGCCGCGAGCGCCGCGACGCCCCCCGCCCGGCGCATGGCCGCCGCGCGGCGCACCAGGAATGCGGCGACCCCCAGATGCGCGATGTTGACCGCGACCGCGCCGGCGAAGGCAACCCGGTAGCTGCCGGTGAGGTCGTGGACCGCGCCGGCAAGCCAGGCCCCCAAAGCCATGCCGAGCATGGTGAACAGCAGCGCCAGCCCGATGCGCCCGCCCGCCTGCCGCGCCGGAAAATACTCGCGGATGATGATGGCGTAAGAGGGCACGATGCCGCCTTGCGAAAGGCCGAACAGCGCGGCGACGACCAGGAGCGCGATGCGCCCGTCCGCCGGCAGGAACAGCAGCAGCGCCGCCGTCTGGCCGGCCGAGCCGAGCGCGAGCGTGCGCAAGCCGCCGATCCGGTCCGATATCCAGCCGGAGCCGAGCCGGCTCACAATGCCGAACCCGTACATCAGCGACAGCATCAGCGCGCCGTCCGCCGGCCGGAGGCCGATATCGTCCGCCATCGCCACGACATGGACCTGGGGCGCGGCCATCGCGACGCAGCAGCCGAGCCCCGCGCAGCAGAGAAGCGCCTGCAGCGCCGGCGCGCGCATGCCGAGCGGCCGGGCCGACCCTGCCGCCTCCAGAGGTCCCGTCAGCACGGTGCGCGGGGCAGGGCGGTGCAGCACCAGCGCCAGCAGCGGCAGCGAGAGCAGGGTCAGGCCGCCCATGGCCAGATACATGTCGCGCCACCCATAGGCATGAACGAGGGCCTCCAGCACCGGCGGCCAGACCATGCCCGACACATAGGCGCCGCTGATGACCATGGCGACCGCCAGGCCGCGGCGGCGCTCGAACCAGAGCGAGGCGTCCGCGACCATCGGCGCCATGGTAGTCGAGGCGCCCAGCAGGCCGATCAGCAGCCCGTGGGCCAGGACCGCCTGCCAGAGCTCGACCGCGTGCCCGGCGATCCAGAAACCGAGGCCGAGGGTCAGCCCCCCGGCGAAGGCGATGCGCATGGCGCCCAGCCGGTCGGCGAAGCGGCCCATCCAGAAGCTGCCGAGGCCGAACCCGACCATGAACGCCATATAGGGCAGGGTCGCCGCGCTGCGCGAGACGTCGAACGCCTCCTGCATCGGCTTGAGGGCGACGGTGCCGGCGAACATGCCCGCCGTGCCGACGACCATGATGAGGAAGGCCGCCGCCGCCCGTGCCGCGGGATACCAGGACGCGCTCTCCGCCATGCCGCCGCTCCGGCCGCTCCCCGCCGTTCCCGCGCCTCAGGCCGGCCGGCTGCGGGCCGCCCGCGCATCCTGGCGGCGGTAGCGCAGCAGCATGGCGCGGGCGACCGGTACGGCCAGGCGGTTCGACGGCACGGGATGCGGCCGGCGCAGCGCCGCCGGCACGGGGTCGTCGGCCTTCAGCCCTTCGAGGCAGCGCCCGGCCAGCAGGCGGCCCATGGCCGTCGCCAGCGCGACGCCGCGCCCGTTGTAGCCGAGCGCCGTCCAGACGCCGGGCCCGAGCTCCATGGCGCGCGGCAGCCGGTCCACGGTCATCGCCACCTTGCCGTCCCAGACGAACTCGAACGCGGCCTCGCCGAGCTCCGGAAAGGCGGCCTGGAGGCGGCGGCGCGCCACGGTCCCGGCGCGGCCCCTCGCGCGCCAGGGCAACACGATGTCGCCGCCCATCACCATGCGGCCCTCCCGGTCCCAGCGGAAGGCCCAGAGCAGGGTGCGGCTGTCCGAGACGCTCACGTCGCCCGGCAGGATCTGCCGGCGCACATTGCCGCCCTGCGGGGCCGTGGCGGCGAGGAAGAGCCGGAACGGCACGACCGCGCGCCGGAGCGCCGGCCAGAGCCCGCCGGTATAGCCGTTGGTGGCCAGCACCACCTGCTCCGCCGTCACCGCGCCGCTGGGGGCCGCCACGCGCCAGCGCCCGCCTGTCCGTTCGAGCGCCGTCGCCGGCGAGCGGGCATGGACCGCCGCGCCGGCCTCGATGGCCGCCTTCGCCAGCCCGCGCGCATAGGCGAGCGGCTGGATATTGCCGCCCCAGGCGTGGTGCAGCGCGCCCTGCCAGTAGCGGCTGCCGGTCACCGCCTCGGTCTCGTCCCGCTCCAGGTAGCGGACCGGCATGCCGCGCGCGGCCCAGGCCTCGGCGCGGGCGCGCACCATGGCGTCGCGGGCCGGGCTGTCCACCGGCAGCAGCCAGCCGACCGGGCGCGCGTCGCACTCTATGCCGAGGCGCTCGATCAGTTCGAAAACCAGCTTCGCCGCCCCGGCCGTGAAACGGTTGAACCGCTCGCCCTCCTCCGGCCCGAAGCGCGCGACCGTCTCCTCCGGCCCGTAGCGCGAGAGCATCGGCACCACCTGTCCGTGATTGCGCCCCGATGCGCCGAAACCCGGGTCCTCGGCCTCCAGGACCACGACCCGCGCGCCCGCCTCGGCCAGGTGCAGCGCCGTCGAAAGCCCGGTGAAGCCGCCACCGACGACGCAGACATCGGCCTCGCACTCGCCTTCGAGCGCGGGCGTCGGCGGGGCCGGCGGGGCCGTCGCCTGCCAGAGGACGGAGGCGGGGTCGGAGGTCTTCATGGGCGGCGGTCCTTCAGCGGCGGGGGCCGGCGGCGAGCGCGCGCGGCAGCGCCTCCCCGGCGAAGAGGCGCATGGACCGCTCGACGGCTTCCGGCGCAAGCCCGCCGAAGTTTTGCAGGGTCAGCACATGGCCGAGGCCCCAGCCGGCGAGCAGGCGCAGCTTCTCCGCCACCGTCTCGACCGAGCCCATGAGCGAGAGGCCCGACGCCATGATGTCGTCCCAGACCTGCCGGCGGGCATAGAGCCGGGTCGCGACATAGAGCTCGAAGGCCTCGGCCGCCATCTCGCGGGCCTCGTCGTCGGTCTCCGCGACGAAGGTGTGGAAGGCGAAGGCCGCGGCATCCCCGGCCCCGTCCAGCCCTGCCTCCGCGCGGCCCTCCGCGAAGGACCGGAACAGGGTCTTGACATCCGCCATGCCGGCGACGGAGGCATAGGGCACGCAGAAGATGGAATTGCCGGCCCTGCCGACATGCCAGGCAGCCTCCGGGCGCAGCACGGCGACATGGATCGGCACCGGGCGCTGCACCGGGGCGACATTCAGCGCCACGCCTTCGACCTTGTGGTAGCGCCCGTCGAACTCGACCGGCCCGCCGGAGAGCGCCTGCCGCAGCACTGCCAGCGCCTCGTCGAAGCGGTCGCGCTTCTCTTCCGGCAAGACGCCGAAGCCCTCGAATTCATGCGCCAGATAGCCGGAGCCGACCCCCAGCACCAGCCGCCCGCCGGAGAGCATGTCCACCATGGCGTAGCTCTCCGCCACGGTGAGCGGGTTGCGGAAGGGCAGCACCGAGATCGCCGTGCCGAGCCGGATGCGGGAGGTCCGCGCCGCCATGGCGGTCAGCAGCACGGCCGGGTCCGGCACGGCCCGTATTCGTGGAAATGGTGCTCGGCGGTGAAGAACGCCTCATAGCCGAGGTCTTCGGCGAGCACGCATTGGCCGATGACCTCGTCGTAGAGGCCGGCGACCGAGCGCGGGCGGTCCGGGTAGTGGTCGCCTATGGAGAGGATCGAATAACGCATAGGGGCCGAGTATAGGCAGCCCAGGCCGCGCCGTCGTCAACATCCGCCAGCCGGTCGGCAAGCACGGCGGAAAAGGGAAGCTGCGCCAGCGCGTCGGCGAGCGTTTCGGGATGCGACCAGCGCACCGGGCCCGCGAAGAGCCGCCTGCGCTGCCGGACGCCCACCAGCCAGAAGCCGCCGTCCTCCGCCGGGCCGAACACCGCCCGCGCCGCGCACAGCCGTCGGAAGGCGCACGCGATATGGCGCGGCCGGAGTCCCGGAATGTCGCTGCCGACCAGCAAAGCGGGGAGCGTCACGCGGGCGAGCGCCCGGTCCATGCGCCGGCCGAGTTCGCCCCGGCCCTGTCCGATACGGCGGAGCCGGCGGGGCCAGGGGCCGCGCGCCCCGTCCGGCGTCACCGCCAGCACGACCCGCCAGCGCCGGTCCGCGGCCAGCCGGCGCACCGTCTCGGCCGCCATGCGCCGGTAGAAGGCGGTGGCGCGCGCCGGCCCGATATCGGCCCCGAGCCGGGTCTTGACCGCCCCGAGCCTCGCCTCGCGCAGCATCACCACCACAGTCCCGCGCCGCATCCCGGCGGCCCTCATGCCGGGGCGTCCGAAGCGGGCCCCGTGTTCAGCGGCGGCCCGTTTCGCCTCCCTCCCGCAGCTCCGTTTCTCCCCTCCCGCCTGCGGAGGTTCGCCTCATCACCCCCCTCCCGCTTGCGGGAGGGGCCGGGGGAGGGTCTCCCGGCGAGCCTGCCCCGGCCTCCGAGCCGGGGGGCCTTCGCCGGGCTTCGCCCGCCGCTTCCGCTGGCGCGCAAGCGGCCCCCCACCCGGCCTCCCCCGCAAACGGGGGAGGGGAAATGAGAGGCCGTCCCGCAGGCCCCGGATTGCGATCCGGGGCAGGCGGAGGAGGAGACAAGGCAGGCGGAATGGAGCGCCGCCATGAAATCTCCTCTCCCCGCTTGCGGGGAGAGGTCGGGAGAGGGGCCAGCGGCCGTGCAACCCCCTTCGACAGGCTTAGGGCAGCCCCCTCCGTCATACCCGGACTTGTTCCGGGTATCCATGCGGCCGCCCGGTGGAGGCGGTGGCGGGAGATGCCCGGAACAAGTCCGGGCATGACGACATAGGGTCCGGCCATGACGACATGGGGACCGGGCATGACGATATGGGGGCATGACGGGAAGGGGGTCGGGACGCCGGGCGCCGCGCTGCATGCCGGTGGACCTCATTCGTAAAGCCTCAGGATGCGCTCCGGCGCCACGCCCGCGAAGTAGAGCGAGAGGCAGGCGAGGTTGCGCAGCGGCCGGCGCCAGTAGCCGTCGCGACGGTAGCGGGCGGCGGAGGTGGCGATTTCGGCGTCCAGCTCCATGAGGCGGGCCCGGCCGATGCGCCGCACCAGGTCCACGTCCTCCATCAGCGGCATGTCGCGAAAGCCGCCGACCGCGTCATAGAGCGCGCGCGGCAGCACGAGGCCCTGGTCGCCATAGGGCAGGGCGAGGCGCCGGGCGCGCCAGTTCGCCAGCCGCTCGACGCGCCGCGCCGCCGGGGCGGGGTCGTCGAGGCGCAGGCGGAACCAGCCGGCCCGCCCGTCCGCCGGCAGCGCCTCCGGCCAGCCCGGCCCGAGCCGGGAATCGGCATGGAGCACCAGCAGAAGGGGCGCCGTCGTGGCCGCC
>JAPOZD010000287.1 GCA_026706245.1 Alphaproteobacteria bacterium | reverse complement strand
CGCCATGCGCCGGATGCAGAGAAGGTGCTCGACCTGCGCGTCAAGCTCGGCGCGACCGACTATAACGCCTTCATCTCCCAGATCATGGGCGCGGGCTGCGACGGCGTGACGAGCGGCCTCTGGGGCTCGCACTTCGTCAACTTCGCCCAGCAGGGCAGCCCGTTCGGCCTCTTCAACCAGATCAAATACATCTCGGGCGGCGAGATCGCGAGCCATGAGATCGCCGGCAAGATGAAGGGCGACTATCCGGACAATGTGTGGTCGAACACTTATGAGCTCTGGTACCACCACCATGATCCAAGCCATGTCGCCTTCCAGGAGGCGCTCGCCGAGCGCTCCGGCACCAGGGAAACGGCGATGTGGCCGGTGCTCGCCTATATCGGCGTGAAGTTCATCGCGGCCGCCGCCGAGAAGGCCGGCTCGATGGACGCGGACGCGCTCGCCGGCGCGCTGAAGGGCATGAGCATCTCGACGCCGGTCGGCCCGCGCACCATCGACCCGGAGACCCACCAGGCCGACACCGGCCAGTTCTGGGGCCCGATGGTCAAGAAGGAAGGCGTGGACTACCGCGTGATGGACCCCGTGACCTTTATTCCGGCGGTCATTGAAGAGTAGCGGCGACCACGGAATGCGGCCGGCCTCCCGGCCGGCCGCGTTTCTCTTTTCCCGATACCGCTGACGGAGCCCGTCCGTGGACTCCCTGATCCAGTTCGTGCAGCAGGACCTGGGCAATCCGGGGCTGGCGGCTTTGCTGTCCAACCCGTCCTTCGCCTTCATCCAGCTCATGAATTCCTTCTCGCAGGCGATGAACCTGTTCATCATCGCCGCCGGCCTGTCGCTGATCTTCGGCGTCCTGCGCGTCATCAACTTCGCGCATGGCGCCTTCTACATGTTCGGCGCCTATATCGTTTATTCCGTTGCCCAGGAATGGACCGGCAATTTCTGGCTGGGCGTCGCCGCCGCCGGCCTCGGGCTTGCGGTCATGGCGGTCGTCATCGAGCGCGGCCTCTTCCAGTACATCTACGACAAGGAGCACCTGATGCAGCTGCTCCTGACCTTCGCCGTCGTGCTGATCCTCTCCGATGTCGCCAAGATCATCTGGGGGACGGACCAGTACAGCGTCTCATATCCGCAGAGCATGAAGGGCGCCGTCGATCTGGGCGTCACCTTCTATCCCACCTACCGCCTGTTCCTGATCGTGGTCGGCCCCGCCATAGCCATCGGGCTCTGGCTGTTCACCGAGCGCACGCGCTTCGGGCGGCTCACGCGCGCCGCCACGCAGGACCGCGAAATGCTCTCCGCCCTCGGCGTCAATGTGCCGATCATCTACACCGGCGTCTTCATCCTGGGCTCGGTGCTGGCCGGCATCGGCGGCGGGTTGGCCGCGCCCTTCAACTCACCGACGCCCGGCATGGATGCGACGATCATCGTGGACTGCTTCGTCATCGTCATCGTCGGCGGCCTCGGCTCGATCTGGGGCAGCTTCATCGGCGCGATCATCTACGGGCTCGTGTTCAACTACGGCTCGGTGATCGTGCCCAACTGGCAGGACGTGTTCCCGTTCCTGATCCTGCTGGCGGTGCTGCTCATCCGGCCGTGGGGCCTGTTCGGCAAGCCCGAGGGAGGCAACGCCTGAGATGACCGGCCGCATGACCCGCCCGGTGCTGGCTGCCTGCCTCACAGTGCTCGTGCTGCTGGCGCTGGTGCCCCTGCTGGAGTCGAACTACCTGATCGACCTCTTCAACGAAATCATGATCTACGCGCTGTTCGCGCTCAGCCTGAATGTCATCATTGGCTATTCCGGCAATGTCTCCTTCGGCCATGCCGCCTATTTCGCCATCGGCGGCTACACCATGGCGATCCTGCTCACGACCTATGAGTGGTCGCTGCTGCCTGCGTTCGTCGCTGCCGTCGCTTTTTCCTTCGCCTGCTCGGCCGTGGTCGCCTATTTCTGCACACGGCTGACCGACATCTACTTCGCCATGCTGACGCTCGCCTTCTCCATGCTGGTATGGGGCGTCGCCTTCAAGTGGCGCTCGATGACGGGCGGCGACGACGGCTTCGTCGGCGTCGACGTGCCCGCCTTCATCGCCGAGCGCGTGCCGTTCTACTACTTCTCGCTGGTCGTGATCGCCTCGGCGGTAGCGGTGCTCTGGGTCATCTGCCACTCCGCCTTCGGGCGCGCGCTGCTGGCGGTCCGCGAGAACCCGGTCCGCGCGGGCTTCGTCGGCATCAATACGCGGCTCATGCGCTGGTGGGCCTTCGTCGTGGCGGGCACCTTCGCCGGGATAGCGGGCGCGCTGTTCGCCATGGTGCATCGCGGCATGTACACGGAGTCGGCGTTCTGGCCCGAGAGCGCGACCGTGCTCATCATGACGCTGCTCGGCGGCATGTACTCCTTCTTCGGCCCGGCGATCGGGGCGGCGAGCCTCTTCCTGCTCGAACGGCTCACCAACGAATACACCGAATACTGGCCCCTGGTGCTGGGGACGATCCTGCTGGCGATCCTGATGTTCCTGCCGGAAGGGCTGGCTGGGCTGGCGCAGGCAGTCCGCCGCCAGATCCTCCGGGGGCGCTGAGGCCATGCTGAAGATCGAGGGCCTCTTCAAGCAGTTCGGCGGGTTCGTCGCCATCGACGACGTGTCCTTCGAGCTTCTCGAGGGCGAGAAGCACGCCATCATCGGACCGAACGGCGCAGGCAAGACCACCTTCTTCAACCTGGTCACGGGCCATTTGCTGCCGGACCGGGGCAGCGTTGCCTTCCAGGGCGAAGACATAACCGGCCGGCCGCCGCACCGCATCGTCAAGCTCGGTCTCGCACGCTCGTTCCAGCGGATCAACATCTATCCGCGCATGTCGGTGTTCGAGAATGTCCAGGTCGCGCTGATCGCCCGCGAGCGCCAGGAGCTCCGCTTCTTCAGGCTTGCCGCCGGTCTCTGCGGGCCGGAGACGAGCGAGCTGCTGGAACTGGTCGGGCTGGACGAAGAGGCGGACGAACTCGCCGGCGAGCTCGCCTACGGCAAGCAGAAGCAGCTGGAACTCGCTATCGCGCTTGCCGAGAACCCTCGCGTGCTGCTGCTCGACGAGCCGACCGCCGGCATGTCGCCGAGCGAGACCGAGGAGGCGATCCGGCTGATCCGCGAGATCGCCGACGCAAGGGGGCTGACGCTCCTGTTCACCGAGCACGACATGACGGTGGTGTTCGGCATCGCCGACCGGATCACCGTGCTCCACCACGGCGAGATCATCGCCTCGGGAGCGCCGGAGGCCGTGCGCAGCGACCCGGTGGTGCGCCAGGTCTATCTCGGCGAGGAAGAGGCGGCGAATGGCGCAGCTTGAAGCCAGGAACCTGCACACCTCCTACGGCCTGTCGCGGGTGCTGTTCGGCGTCTCCTTCGAAGTCGAGCAGGGCTCCTGCATTGCGCTGATCGGGCGCAACGGCGTCGGCAAGACAACCACCATGCGCTCGCTGATCGGGCTCACGCCGCCGTCCGAGGGCGAGGTGGTCTGGGAGGGGCGGCAGATCGCCGGGCTCGCCCCCCATGCCGTCGCCAAGCTCGGCATCGGCTTCGTGCCGGAAGACCGGCGCATCTTCCCGGAGCTCACGGTCTGGGAAAACCTCGACATCGCCCGGCGGCCGGCGGAGCCGGGGCGGCAGGCCTGGGGCGAGGACGAGGTGTTCGACCTCTTCCCCGATCTCAGGGACATCCAGTCGCGCGCCGGCGGCGTGCTCTCCGGCGGCCAGCAGCAGATGCTGACCATCGCCCGCTCGCTTATGGGCAATCCGCGTCTGCTGCTGCTCGACGAGCCTTCGGAGGGCCTTGCCCCGCGCGTCGTCGAGACGCTGCGCGAGCGTGTGCGCACGCTAAAGGAAAGCGGCCTTTCCATCGTCCTTGCGGAACAGAATCTCGGCTTCGTGCTGGCGCTTTCCGACACGTGCCATATCATGGAGAAAGGCGAGATCGTCTATTCCGGCACGCCGGACCATTTGCGGGAGAACCGCGATGTGCTCGACCGGTATCTGACGCTGTGAGGGAAGTGGAGACCTTTCGCGAGGAGGGCGTCGCCGTGCTGCGCGGCGTGCTCGACGCCGGGTGGCTCGACCGGCTGGCCGAAGCGGTGGCCGCCAACATGGCCTTGCCCGGGCCTTACGGGCGCGACCATGCCGAGGAGGGGCAGGGCAGCTATTTCGGCGACTATGTGAACTGGCGGCGCTTCCCGGCCTATCTGGAGGTCGGCCGCGAAGGGCCGCTCGGGCGCCTCGCCGGCGCGCTCACCGGGGCGGAGCGGGTCCAGTTCTTCCACGAGCATGTGCTGGTGAAGGAGCCGGGGACCTCGCAGCCCACGCCCTGGCACCAGGACATGCCCTATTACTGCATGTCCGGGGCGATGACGGTGAGCTTCTGGGTGCCGCTCGACCCGGTCCGGGCTGAGGTCTGCCCGCATTTCCTCGCCGGCAGCCACCGTTCGCGCACGGCATGGCTGCCGCGCCGCTTCAAGACCATGGCCGCGCTCGAAGGCGACACCAGCGACTACGAGCCCTTCCCGGAGATCGACGAGGCGGCGCAGGCGGCGGACATCCGCGCCTTCGACCTTGAGCCGGGCGATGCGGTAGCGTTCGATTTCCACACGCTGCACAACGCCCCGCCGAACCGCGCGGCGGTGCGCCGCCGCGCCGTCAGCCTGCGCTATGTCGGCGAGGACGCCCGCTATATGGAGCGCCCACACGCCGTCTCGCCGCCTTTCCCCGATCTCGGCCTCCGCGCCGAGCCGGGCGAACCGCTGCCGGAAGACTGGTTCCCGGTCGTCTGGGAGCGGGGCCCGGAGGGAGGTTCTTCCCGTCAGGCCTGACGGTCGAGTTCCTCCCGCACTTCGTCGCGAACCGTTTTCGTGCCGGCAATGCTGTGCAGCGTCTCCAGGTCTCCGCGGGCAAGCGCGCCGGCGCTCCGCATGAACTGCACCGCCAGAACGGCCAGGAAGAGGATGAATCCGAGCAGCCACAGCGCCTGCGGGATCCACAGGGGCGTGGCGAGCGGCGTGTTCGCCGTCGCACCCATCTCCAGGGAAAAGGAGAGCGCCTGACCGGCATAGACCGCGAGCATGACCGCAAACGCGCCGAGCGAGGCGAGCGCAATCATGTCCAGCGCGGCCCGCACCCTCGCCGGAAAGACCACATACACGACATCGATGCGGATATGGTCCCGCGAGAGCAGCGCGAAGGCGAACGCCCAGCTGGAGGCGATGGCGTAGGCATAACCGGACAACTCATCCGCCCCGCCGAATGACATGTTCAGCAATTTCCGCAGGACCACCTCGGCGGATACCAGCCCCACTGTGCCCAGCATCATGCCGCCGGCAATCCAGACGGCGACCCGCGAAACGCGCTCAAGGACGCGCGTGACCGCGCCACCGGCAGCATCATTCATTCATATCGTCCCGTCGAGGCTCGCGCCCCGCGTCCGGCAATCCGCGCCGGCAGCGGGGCCGGAATGCGGATTGCCGGAGCGCGGCAGCGGGCTGCGCGTCAATCCGCGGACGCCGTGTAGCCCAGAACCTTGCCGACTGTCCCGTTCCAGCGTTCGACACACGCCGCGCCGCACTGCTTGGCCCAGCGCGCGATG
Source organism: Alphaproteobacteria bacterium (assembly GCA_026706245.1). Classification (GTDB taxonomy): domain Bacteria; phylum Pseudomonadota; class Alphaproteobacteria; order Bin95; family Bin95; genus Bin95. Next base: position 392 of record JAPOZD010000287.1, on the reverse strand, counting down.
ACCGTGGACTCGACGATCTCCTTCTGCCTGGCCTTGTCCGCGTCCGTGAGCGCGACGAGCGTCAGGTTGGCCTTGGTTCCCTTTTCGCAGGAGTCCTGCCCGGTGTTGCAAGCGATCCCCTGCGCCGTGCGGTAGTCGCCATTGTTCCAGAGCGTGTCCTCCAGCTTCTTCATCTCGGTCTCGATGACGGACCGGACCTCCGGGTCCATCGCTTCCCAGGACCTGGTGCTGGCGCCGTACATGAACACTGCCCAGCCGAGCGGCAGCGGGAAGAAATGGGTCGAAACCTCGAACCACTTGGCCGCGTTGCCGGAAAGCGCGCCGGTGACGGCGCAGTCAATCACGCCCCGCTGGAGGGCGGTGACCACCTCGCCGAAGGACATGGTGACGGG
>JAPOZD010000414.1 GCA_026706245.1 Alphaproteobacteria bacterium | reverse complement strand
TGACCTTGGTGAGAAATCCGGGCTAGGGCGCGGCGCCGTGCTTGTGGATGAACTGGCGCACGCGCTCGACCGTGCGCTCCTTCAGCTCGGGCGGGGAGGTCCAGGGGAAGACGGTGATCTCGGCATTCGGCGCCAGCGAGGCGACATCGACGGAAGTCTGGTGCGGGTGGGCCGGGCTGTCGTCCGGCAGCACGAGAATCGGCGTGCGGCAGTTGCGGACCGTGTCGCGCGAGACGCTGTAGAGGAAGTCGGGGTTCGTCCGGTAGAGGTTGTGCAGATAGCGGTCGATTTCGTCCTGCGTCAGGTCGGGCCGCTCCGCGAGCAGCCCGGGAGCCCATCCGTCCCGGCCGGACCGGTACATGACATCGGGGTCTTCCGGACGGTGCCCCACCGTCTGGCAGAATACCGCCGCGGCGATGCGCTCGGGAGCCCGGTCGAGCAGCGATCCGGCGAAGCAGCCGCCGATGCAGTAGCCCATGAAGACGAATTCGCGGATGCCCAGATGGTCCATCAGCCCGAGCTGGTCGTCGGCGAAGCCGCCCCACGGATCGTCGATAGCGAGCGGCCCCGTGCTCTCGCCGCCATTGGCATTGCGCTGGTCCATCGTGATGCAGCGGAAGTCGTCCTTGAAGACATCCATCGCGTTGATGACCGCCGTCGGCCAGTTGCTCATGCGGGAGTTGAGGCCGCCCCCGGGAGTGACCAGAAGCGGAAAGCCGCTGCCGGCCTCCTCGTAGCGGATGCGGACGTCGCCCTTCTCGTAAAACGGCATGCTTGCCTCCTCCCTGCTGCGCCGGCGGTCCGCGGCCACGTTTCGCGAACTCCGTTTCATTCTACGGGCCGTGCGCTTGCGGCGCGAGGGTGCGCGCATATGCTTGGCCGGCCACCGGACGGACAGGAGCCCCGGACCCGATGACCATCCCGGACACCGAAGAGCTGCTCGACGGCATCAACCGCTGGGCCGCTATCGAGAGCAAGACGGACGACCGCGACGGCATCGCCCGGATGATGGCGGTGGCGGAGGCGGACTTCCGCGCGGCCGGGCTGGTCACGGAGACGATACCGGGCCGGGACGGCTTCGGGGACCATCTGGCGGCGCGCGCGCAATGGAGCGGCGGCAGCGAGGGCATTCTGGTGCTCTGCCATCTCGACACGGTGCACCCGGCCGGAACGCTGGCCGCCAACCCGCTGCGCACCGAAGGCGACAGGGCCTACGGGCCCGGCATCTACGACATGAAGGGCGGCGTGTGGATCGCGCTGTCGGCGATCCGCTCCCTTGCCGATGCGGGGGAGACGACACCGCTTCCGGTCCGCTTCCTGGTGGTGTCCGACGAGGAGGTCGGCTCTCCCACGTCGCAATCCCGCATCGTCGCGGCGGCGGAGCAGGCGAAATACGTGCTGGTGACGGAACCCGCGCGCGACGGCGGATGCTGCGTGACCGGCCGGAAGGGGGCGGCGCGGATGAAGATCGTGGCGCGCGGAAAGCCCGCCCATTCCGGCGTGTCGCACAGCGACGGCGAAAGCGCGGTGCTGGAGATGGCCCGGCAGATCGTCGATCTGGAGGCGATGACGGACTACGAAACCGGCGTGACCGTCAATGTCGGGCTGCTTTCCGGCGGCACGGGCGTCAATGTTGTGCGGGAAATCTGCACGGCGGAGCTGGATATCCGCATGACCCGGCCGGAGGACGGCGCGGCCGCGGTGGCGAAGGTGCAGGGGATCAGGCCCTACAACCCTGCGGTCGAATTGACGATCAGCGGGGGGATGAACCGGCCCCCTTACCGGAAATCGAACGCCATCGCCTCGCTCTACGAACATGCGCGCGGGCTGGCCTCCGAGATCGGCTTCGAGCTGGGCGAGACCTTCACCGGCGGCGGCAGCGACGGCAATTTTACCGCGCCGGTCGCGCCGACCTTGGACGGGCTGGGAGTGGACGGGGCCGGCGCGCACACGCTGGAGGAGCATCTCTACGTCTCCTCGCTGGTTCCCCGCATGATGCTGCTGCGGCGGCTCTTCCAGACATTGAATTAGCGTCCACGGGCGTTTAGACCGGCGGGGCGATGGCCGGGCGGCGGACATGACGGCGGCGGAAGGCAGGGACGATGCGTTTGCGGCCCTGCGCCGCGCGATGGTCGAGCAGATCGAGCGCCACGCCGAGCGCGTGGCCGACCGGACCGGCCGCGCCGCGATCTCCGCACCGGTGCTGGAGGCGGTCGGGCGGATTCCGCGCCATGCCTTCGTGCCGGTCGAGATGGCGCCCTACGCCTATCTCGACCGGCCGCTTCCCATCGGCAGCGGCAAGACCATCTCGCAGCCCTTCATCGTCGCCCTGATGACCGACCTGCTCGGGATCGCTCCCGGGGACAGGGTGCTGGAGGTCGGCACGGGGCTCGGCTACCAGACGGCGTTGCTGGCGGAGCTCGCGGGCGAGGTGTTCACCGTCGAGGTCATCGGAGAGCTGGCGCGGGATGGCCGCCGCCGGCTCGAGGAGCAGGGCTACGCCAATGTGAGCTTCCGCATCGGCGACGGCAGCCTGGGCTGGCCCGGGCACGGGCCCTTCGACCGCATCATCGTCACCGCGGCGCCCGACCTCATCCCGCCGGCGCTGCTGCAGCAGCTGAAGCCGGACGGGCGGATGGTCATCCCGGCGGGCCTGGATGACGACCAGCGCCTGCTGGTGGTCGCCAGGGAGGCGGGCGGACGGCTGCAGACGACGGAGATACTGCCGGTGCGTTTCTCCCGGCTGATGAGCGGCACAGAGGCCGCGGACGAGCAGGGCTGAACCGCCCCGGCGGCGGGCTTGTCGATATCGGGTATGATGGCCGGCGAACCGGTGCGGGAGAGGCGGGAATGCGGACTGTTCCGATCTATCAGGCGTTGGCCGAAGACATCAAGGCGATGGGCGTCGACACGGTGTTCGGGCTGATGAGCGACGACACGGCGGCGTTCGCCGTGACCCTGGACGCCATGGGGATCGCGCTTCTCGGCGCGCGGCACGAGAATGTCGCCATCGGCATGGCGGACGGCTATGCGGCCGCGACCGGGCGGCTCGGCGTGGCCCTGGTCGGGCGGGGGCCGGCGCTCGCCAACGGGCTGCAGGCCGCCTCCTTCGCCGCGCGGACCGGCAATCCCGTTCTCATCGTCTATGGCGAGGCGGCGCTGCCGGCGGGGCCGGCCAACGCGCTCGGGCCCGACTACAAGGGGCTGGACGGAGCCGGCGTGTTGAAGGCGGCCGGGGTCCGGGTGTTCGCGCCGACCGGCGCCGCGACGGCCCGCGCCACCCTGGCGGATGCGGCCGCCCTGGCGCGGACCGGGCAGGCGGTTGCGCTGCTCCTGCCGGTCGATGTGCAGCACAGGGAGATCGCAATCGGTCCGGACGACGCGGCGCCGGAGCCGCTGGACGCCGGGCCGGTTCCCGCGCGGCGGGCCGAGCCGGCGCGCGCGCATGCCGTCCGGGCGGCGGCGTCCCTGCTCGACCGGGCGAAGCGGCCGCTCATCCTGGCCGGCCATGGCGCCTGGAAGTCGGGCGCGCGCGAGGCGCTGATCGGCCTCGCGGAACGGACGGGCGCGATGCTCTCCACCACGGCCAGGGGCAAGGACATGTTCCGCGGCCACCGGCTGAACCTCGGCATCATCGGCTCGTTTTCGCATTCCGCGGCGCGGCGCATGGCGGCCGAGGCCGATTGCGTGCTCGCGGTCGGCGCGGGGCTGAACATCCTCACCATGAGCTTCGGCGAGTCCCTGCCCGATGCGCCGCTGATCCAGATCGACGCCTCGCGGGCCAGCATCGGCCGCTGGACCACGGCCGATGTCGCCGTGGTGGGCGACGCGAAGCTGGCGGCCGGACAGCTTCTCGAGGCAACGGCGGAAAAGGCGGCCGCCGACAAGCCCTGGCACAGCGCCGGGAGCATGGCCGCGCTCGACGGCTTCTCCATCGCGGAGGACTTCCAGCCGGCCAACACGGCGCGCACGATCGACCCGCGCTCGCTCGCCGCCATGCTGGACCGGATGCTGCCGCAAGCCCGGAATGTCGTTTACGACGCGGGCAATTTCCTTGGCGTCGTGCCCTACCTGTCCGTCCCGGATCCGGCGCATTTCAAGATGACCAACGATTTCGCCTCCATCGGGCTCGGGTTCGGCGCGGCGCTCGGCTTCGCCCGGGCGCGTCCGGACATTCCGACGGTGTTCGTGGTGGGCGACGGCGGCTTCCTGATGACGATGGGCGAGCTGGAAACCGTCGTGCGCGAGGACCTGCCGCTGGTCATCGTGCTGATGAACGACTGCGCCTATGGCGCCGAACTTCATCATCTGAGGTTGCGCCAGCTCCCGGTCGCCAAGTCGGTCTTCCCCGATGTCGATTTCGCGCCGGTCGCCGAGGCGTTCGGCTATGACGCCCGCACGGTGCGCACGCCTGATGACCTGGAGGCGCTCGGCCCCTTGCTGGCGGCGCCGGACGGGCCGGTCTTTCTGGATTGCAAGATCAATGCCGATGTCGCCGCGCCGTTCATGAGCGAGGTCGCCGCATTCGAGGCGAAGCAGCACGCCTGAGGCGGGACGCCCGGGGGCGGCAGCGGATGGACAGGCCGTCCTGCCGCCGCTACCGTTTTTCGCCCTGAACCCCTCAGCGGCCCCTAACGGCGGCCGCTCCCAAAGACCCGCAGGAACGGACGGAGCCCATGCAGCCCAGGATCGTTTTCGTCACCATGTTTCCCGATGCCGCCGATGTCGCGCGGGACATGGCGCCTTCGGGCTTCGAGCTGGCCGTCGTGCCGGCGAAGAGCGCCGAATATCTGGAAGCGATGCGGGACGCCGAATATCTCGTGGGCTTCGTGGACGGGCTCGTGGACGACGCGCTGTTCGAGGCCGGCCCGAACCTGAAGCTGATCCAGCTGCTGAGCGCCGGCTACGACCAGGCCGACCTCTCCGCCGCAAGGCGGGCCGGCGTGCCGCTCTGCAACAATGGCGGCGCCAACTCCACCGCCGTTTCCGAACATGCGATCCTGCTCGCGCTGGCCGCCTCGCGCCAGCTCGTCCGCCAGCACCGGACGGTGGCGGCCGGCAATTGGCGGGGCAACAGCACACCGCGCCTGCACGAGATGCGCAACCGCACGCTCGGCATCGTCGGCCTCGGCACCATCGGCAAGAAGACCGCGCGGCTTGCGCTCGCCTTCGGCATGGAGGTGATCTACTACGACATCGAGCGGCTGCCGGAGGATCGCGAGGACGCGCTCAATGTGCGCTTCCGCCTGTTGCGGGAGCTGCTCCGCGAGGCGGACATCGTGTCCCTGCATGTGCCGCTGAACGCATCGACCCGCCATCTGGTCGGCGCCGGGGAACTCGCGCTGATGAAGCCCTCGGCAATCCTCGTGAACACGTCGCGCGGGCCGGTAGTGGACGAGGCGGCGCTGTGCGCGGCGCTGGCGGACGGGACCATCGCGGCAGCGGGTCTGGACGTGTTCGACGAGGAGCCGCCGCCGGCCGACAACCCGCTCTTCAACATGGAGAATGTCACGCTCACGGCGCATCTCGCCGGGCCGACCTTCGAGAGCAATACGGCGCGGGTGCGCAACGCCTTCGACAATGTCCAGCGCGTCGCGCGCGGCTCCGACCCGCTATGGGTCGTGCCGGAACTGGCCGAAGAGGCATAGCGGACGGTCCATTCGGGTTGAAACGGATCCGTCCGCAACGCCCCGATCGCCACCCCGGGCGGAGACATGCGAATCCGGCGGCCTGCTGATGTGAATAGTAAAATGTTCGAGAAATTTATGTAATATTTCTCTATAGGACTTGCATTCTCAGAAAATGTGCTATGATGGGTCTGAGGGAGGCGGCATCCGGAGCCGCGTCCCGCCCGCGCCGGCCCGGTGCGGACCGACCCTGATTCAGCCGACAGGCGAAGTGCGCCCTGTGCCTGCCTCGCGCGCGGGCAATCAGGCGTGCGAACCGCGCCGGTGCCGACACGCGCCCGCGCCCGCACGCAAATGCGCGCGATAAAGGGTCGCTCCGATGCCGGGCCT
>JAPOZD010000017.1 GCA_026706245.1 Alphaproteobacteria bacterium | reverse complement strand
CCCAGTCCCCGGCCATGTCGTTCACGTCGGGATCGGCGATCACCGGCTCGGGGGCCGCGCGCGCCACGTCGTGGACCCAGAGGTCGAAGGTGCCGTCGCGCTCCGTGGTGAAGAGGATGCGCGAGCCGTCGGGCGACCAGCGCGGCCGGAGGTCGAGAAACGGGTGGTCGGTCAGCTGCCGCGACACGCCGGTGCCAACGTCCGCCACGAAGATGTCGAAGTTGCGGTCGATGTCGGCCGCGTAGGCGGACGGCTAACGGCCAACATCCCGGCAGGAGATCACGTAAGTCTAACTGGGGCTGCACGATCTGCCACTCCTGCCGTTGGGCTGGACCTTGCTGGATCGTGCCGCGAGAGCGGGAAAACGGGTTTGAAACGGCGGGAATTCGGAGTGCGGTTTCGACTCACTGGCCGAGCGCCTTCTCGGGGGCCTTGCGCTGTGGACGCAGGAGTGGGAGTGCTGGAGGAGTCCGAGGGAAGGGGTATAGGATCCGTAGTCGGCTGAACCGCAGGATCCGTATCCGCCATCTACATGCATTCTACCGCTCCCGCGCAAGGGACCTGAGCAGTCCGGCGATCATGAACAGCAGCACGACGCTAACGGGCAGGGCGGCGGCTATGGCTGCGGTCTGCAAGGCTTGGAGACCATCGGCCAGCAGGAGCACGGCGGCGACTACACCCACTCCGAGCCCCCAGACGATGCGGAAGCGCCGGGGCGGATGAGCGTCGCCCATGCTCAGAAAGGTGGTGATGACAAGGGTGCCGGAGTCCGAGGACGTGACGAACCACGTCGCCAACAGGAGGGTGGCCGTGGCGGACATGGCCCAGGCGAGCCAGCCGATGTCGGTCATTCGGTCGATGGTCGCGAAGAGGGCGGCTTCGTAGTTCGCATCCCGCACCAGTTCCATGATCCCGGCGGTTCCGACGCCGCCCGCGGCGTTGAGTTCCAGATGGATGGCGTTGCCGCCGAAGATTCCGAACCACAGCAGCACCAAGCCGGTCGGGACGAACATCACGCCCACGATGAACTCGCGCAGCGTGCGCCCGCGGGAGATGCGGGCGATGAACGTGCCGACGAAGGGCGCCCAGGAGATCCACCAGCCCCAGTAGAAGATCGTCCAGCCGTTCTGCCATGCGGCTTCCCCCGGATCATCGGCGATCCAGAATGACATCGGTATCAGGCGCCACAGGTATTCGCCGAGCGAAGACGCGACGAATCCGGCGAGCCATTGGAAGGGCCCCAGCAAGAGGAAGCACCCCAAAAGAAGAAGGCTCATGCGGATGTTCCACTCCGACAGGATGCGGATCCCGCGACTGACGCCGGATACCGCCGACAGGGTGGCCGCCACCGATATGGCGGCGATGAGTGCGACCTGCGTGACGACACCCGGATCGACGCCGAGCAGCATGTCGAGCCCGGTGGCCATCTGGCTTGCTCCGAGGCCCAAGGAGGTCGCGATGCCGAAGACTCCGCCGAACACCGCCAGCAGATCGACCAAGTCGCCGGCCGGGCCGTATATCCGTTCGCCGATGAGCGGATGCAAAGCCGAGCGGAGCGTCAGCGGCAGCTTCTTTCGGAACCCGAAGTAGGCGAGACACAGCCCGACCAGGACATAAACGGACCACCCGTGGATGCCCCAATGGAAGTAGGTGACGCGCATGGCGTGCATGGCGCGCTGCTCGTCCAACAACACGGCACCCGCCAAGTCGGCGCTTGGGTTGTTAGGATAGCCCGCGGTCTGGCTGCTGTCGAAGTAGAAGAGCGGTTCGGCGATGGAGAAGAACAACAGTCCGATCCCGATGCCTGCCGAGAACAGCATGGCGATCCACGAGGACGTCTTGAACTCGGGGACGGAACCGTCATCGCCGAGCCGGATCCTGCCGAACCGGCTGCACACCAGAAACACGCATGTGAGCACGGCGACGGCTACGACCAGGATGTAGAACCAGCCGAGCGTGCTCTCGATCCAGGCGCGGATGCGGCCGAAGACGGCGCCAGCGGCGTCCACGTCCCAGACAATGGCGAGGACGAAGGCCAGAACGACGCCCTTGGCGGCCAGCGCCATCGCGGGATTCAGCCCCTTCCACAGCCCGGCGTCCGCCGTGGCTCGCCGGTGCCGCCCGCTTCTCATGGTCGCCGGCTGGGCCGTTCCCTACGACACCGGTACATGCACTTTGCCTACCGTGCCTCGGCTCTGTCCGCGCCCGCCGCCCGCCGGTTGAAGACCGTTCACGAAGCGCGGCAACGCGCTAATGTCAGAACGATACGGTGGCGGTCATGGATATGGTTCGGGGCGCGCCCAGCCATGCCGCGTTCTCGGTGATCGCGGACAGGTACGGGGTGTCAAAAAGGTTGTTCGCGACGATCGAGAACTCCGTCGACCGTAACAGGTCGCTCAGCGCCTCGCCCCTGAAGCTGACGTAGGCGTCCGTCGTCCAGTAGGCGTCGGTGTACCAGTCCGCCGTCAGACTGACCCGGCGCCCCGCCGTGTACTTCGCCGACAGCCCGCCGCCCAAGGGCCCGTCGCGGTCGAGGGAGACGACCCACAGCCTGGGCGGCACGCCGGTCACGTCTTCGCCTGCCACGATGCCCTGGCTGGCGTCGACGAGCGGATCGTCGGTCCCGATGTACTTCGAGTCGTTGAGCGTGAGGGCGGTGTAGAGGGATGTCCGGTCGGACAACGCCACGGTGGTGGCCAACTCGATGCCGCTGGTCTCGATGCCGCCCGCGTTGAAGTAGGCCCCGCCTCCGGGGATGAGGTAGTTCGGACCCGCGGGCGTCTGCGGCCCGAGGTAGAAGATCCGGTTGTCGAAATCGATGGAATACAGGGTGGCGCTCAGGGCGACCCGCTCGCCCGCGTACTGGACGCCGACATCGACGTTCGACGCGGTCTCGGGTTCCAGGCGGTCAAGGCTGCGGCCCGGCACTTCGAGCAGGTTGCTGCCGATGGCGCGGAAGTTCTCGGCGTAGCCCACGAACAGGTCGAGGCCCTCGACCGGCGTCTCGTAGGTGAGACCGCCGGAGAACAGCACGTCTGAGTCCGAACCCACGTCGAGGGGCCGGTCGACCCCGAACTCATCCTCGCGCGACACGGAGACGAGGTACTGCTTGACGCCGCCGGTCAACTCGAACGGGCCGAAGTACAGCGTCTCCTCGGCGTACCACTTGAAGACGCCTTGCGGAAACTCCCACTCGTACTGGTGCCAGTAGGGTTGCTCGTCCCACTTGAAGTTGATCGCGGGATCCAGCATCCGGTGCCAGTCGCGGCCGAGGTCGCGGCGCGAGTCCTCGTACCAGATGCCTGCGCGGAGCACGCTGCCCCGTCCCCCGCCGAACAGCACGGACCACTCCCCGTCGATGTTCGCGCCGAGACGGTTCTTTCCGTAGTGGCTGTGGCGGTACGACTGCACCGCGCTCGCCCCCGGGTGGCACGCCGGATCGACCTCCGGCCCGCCCGAGCCGTAGTAGTTGAAGATGTAGGACGACGTGCATCCCGGCGTCGGCCCGACGGCGACACCGTTGCCGTCCACGAACCGGATCACCCCGAGCTGGCTGCCGCCCCGCACTGGCGCACGGCCCGCCAGTTCCGACTCCGGCCCGTCGCCGTCGTCCACCACGTCGACGATGTAGGGCGGCAGCCAGTCGCCCCGCCCCCAGTTGTGGTGGCGGTAGACGCCCGCGTTGAGCGAGAACAGGTCGCTCACGGACCAGTCGGCCTTGACGTAGGCGAGCGTGTTCTTGCGCCGCGTCTGCCACCCGGGCCGGTAGAACTGGTTCAGGTAGGGCACGCCCGGCCAGTGGCCGATCAGGCGGTCCCAGCGCGGGTCGGCCCTGAAGTCCGCATCGCTGTAGAGCCGCTGGTAGACATCCTCGTGGATGTCGTCGTGGGAGAGATAGCCGGTGAGGTCCAAGTTGCCGTGCGAGGACACGATCTTCGCGGCGAAGTGCTCCCGCTCGTTCCTCGCGGAGCCCTCCATCCAGTCGGTCGCCTCCTGCCGGATCGCGGCGACCCAGGCCCGCGTCGTGCCGCCGAACAGCGATCCGGTCTCCACACGCGCGGCGAACCGCTGGCCCTCGTTCTCCCCGATCGTGACCGAAGCCGTCTGGCTCGCCTCCTCCGCCGGGTCGGCGGTCAGGAAGTTGAGTGTTCCGCCCAGCGCCTCGACCGACCGCGAGGCGATGTCGGCGGTCCCCTGCGACACCTCGACCCCGCCGAGGTTCATCGGGTCGACGAACCGGTTCGCCTTCGCGCCGCTCCAGTAGTCCGACGTGCCGTTGGGGAATCCGTCGATGGTGGTGCCGATCTGCACGTCGTTGATCGTGGACTGGAACCCGCGCATGACCACGTTGCTCGACCAGTCGTCGAAGGAGTATGCGTCGCCTTCCTGGACCGAGACGCCGGGAAGGTTGTCGATCACCGACGTGACCGCCGTGATGCTCGACTGCTGCCTCATCATCGGCTCCGCGACCAAGTTGCGCGCGAAGACCGTGGGCTCCTCCGCCACCACGCTGAGCGGAGAAAGCTGGAAGAAGGGCTGCAAAATGATCTCGACCGTCTGGACCGCGCCCGCCTGAATTGTGACAGGCAGCACCCGCGTCGCGTAGCCGAACAGGATGGCGGTCACCGTGATGTCGCCGGACGGCAAGCCGGTGAACTCGAACGCTCCCGCCGCATCCGTGAGGTCTTCCGCATCCACGCCGGGGCCGGTAGCTGTCACCCGGACGCCGGGCAGGGCGCTGCCGAACACGTCCACGACCGTGCCCCTGATGGTTCCGTCCGACTGGGCGGCCACCGGCGTTGCGGCCAGCAGCAACAGAAGCGCGGCACGGGCAAAGGCGGCGAAGAATAGGCTGGGGCTACTCCGAAAGGCTGGCATGGCGACGAAACTCCCTTTTGCGGACGCTGCGGCTGCGTAGCTGACTCTCCGGGTCCGTTCGGTTGTAGTCGCCAATCAAGTTAGGGGCCACGATGACAATGGGCGAGTGAATGAGCCCCGAATGGAGCGGGCTTGGCACTCAAGTAGCGGACGGCGAAGGGTCCGGTTGGTGTCCGGTCAACCGATGGAAGCAAGCGTTCTCCGCCTGCCCCGAGCCCCTTGCTCCCCAGCGTTCGAGCCAACATGCTGAACCGATCCCGGCGGTCGCGTGCGCGGCCCCTCCAACTCCCACGACGCAACTGGAGAACCCCGGCGATGATCCATCAACCGACCAGCGTGGATCAGTCCGACAGGATGGTGCCGATCAACCTGCGCCAGAGCGGCCGCACGCCGGTCGAACTGCTTATTTCGACAAGGGTCCGCAAGTCTCCGTACTGGCATCTGTCGCATGAGGCGGGGTGCTGGCGGGCCACGGTGTACAACCGCATTTACCACCCCCGCGGCTACGTGCGGCCCGAGGACGGCGGCGCGGCGGCGGAGCACGAGGCGCTGACCCGGGACGTCACGGTCTGGAATGTCGCGGTGGAGCGCCAGATCCGGGTCAGGGGACCGGATGCGGAACGGTTCACCGACTACGTGATCACCCGCGACGCGACCCGGATCGAGCCGATGCACGCGAAGTACGTCATCTGCTGCAACGAGAAGGGCGGCATTCTGAACGACCCGGTGCTGCTGCGGCTTGCCGGGGACGAGTTCTGGTTCTCGCTGGCCGACTCCGACCTTCTTTTCTGGCTGCAGGGCGTGAACGTCGGGCTCCGAATGGACGTGGAGATCGACGAAATCGACGTCTGTCCGCTGCAGATCCAGGGGCCGAAGTCGCTCGATCTCATGGTCGACCTGGTGGGCGGAGGCATCCGGGACATCCCGTACTATGGGCTCATGGAGGCCGAGATCGCGGGCACCTCCGTGGTGGTTTCGCAATCCGGGTTTTCGGGCGAGAAGGGGTACGAGATCTATCTTCGCGACGCCACCCTGCACGCCGAGAAGCTGTGGCGGGCCGTGCTCGCGGCCGGGGAAGCGCACCGCCTGATGGTCATCGCTCCGGGCCATCAGCGCCGGATCCAGGCCGGAATCCTGTCACCATGACAGGATTC
>JAPOZD010000438.1 GCA_026706245.1 Alphaproteobacteria bacterium | reverse complement strand
GCGGGGCGTGATGGGCAAACGCCTTGCCTCCGGCCGGATATATCAGTGGGGCGCATACTACCCTGTCGCGCGCGCATTTGCAGGCCTTCGACGCCATTGCGCGGCAAGCATGTGTTAGCCTCGTCCGGATTCGTGACGCCGGAACGGGTTGCCGGGGCTTGGACTTTCGCGGAAAGGAAATGAGAGCGATGCGATTGCAGGGGCGGGTAGCGGCGGTGACGGGCGCAGGCGGCGGGATCGGCGGAGCGATTGTTGCGGCCTTCCGCGCCGAAGGAGCGGAAGTGGTGGCGGCCGACCTGAAGACGGACGGGCTCGGGCCCGGCGGCCTCGCCATCGACGTAGCGCGCCCGGAAGACGCCCGGCGGCTCGTCGAGGAGACGGTCGCGCGCCACGGCCGCATCGACATCCTCGCCAATGTCGCGGGCATCAGCGTCCGCCATGCCATTTTCGACGTAACGCCGGAAGATTTCGACCGCGTGCTCCGGGTCAACCTATACGGCAGCTTCTACTGCCTGCAGGAAGCGGCGCGCCCCATGGTCGAAGCCGGCTACGGGCGCATCGTGAATATCGCCTCCATCTCCGGCGTGCGCGTCGGAGCCGAACGGATGGCCTACGGCATCTCAAAGGCCGGCGTTGTCGCGCTCACGCAACAGGCGGCCATGGAACTGGCGCCTTTCGGCATTACGGTGAATGCGATCGCGCCGGGGCCGGTCGATACCGCGCTGACCCGCGCCCACCACACGCCGGCCGCGCGCGCCAACTACCGTCGCATGATCCCCGTTGCGCGCTACGGTCTGACGGAGGAGATGGCGGATGCGGCGGTGTTCCTCGCCGGCGAGGCGGCGGCCTATGTCAACGGCGTCGTGCTGCCGGTGGACGGCGGCTACCTTGCCGCCGGCGTGCGCGAGGACTGAGGCTTCAACCCGGGCATTGACATAAGCCGCCCGGCAACCACTATTGCGCGCTTCCCCGCCGGCCTGCGGCGGGGATGTCGTTTGAAGCACCATCCGAAGGAGACCCGATCGTGATCGCCCCCCTGATGCCGACCTACGGGGATCGGGACATCGCTTTCGAGAAAGGCGAGGGCCCCTACCTCTTCGCGTCCGACGGGCGGCGGTTCCTGGACTTCGGCGGCGGGATCGCCGTGACCGCTCTCGGCCACGCCCATCCCGGCCTTGTCGCCGCGCTCCAGGATCAGGCCGGCCGGCTCTGGCATACCTCGAACCTGTACAACATTCCCAATCAGGAGCGAGCCGGGCGACGACTGACCGAGAACAGCTTCGCGGACACGGTCTTCTTCTGCAATTCCGGCCTCGAGGCCATCGAATGCGGCATCAAGCTCGTCCGCAAGCACTATGCCGACAAGGGCGAGCCGGAGCGCTTCCGCATCATCACGGTCGAGGGCTGCTTCCACGGCCGCTCGCTCGCCTCCATCGCCGCATCCGGCCAGGAGAAGCTCTACAAGGGCTTCGGCCCGGTGACGGAGGGCTTCGACCAGGTGGCGTTCGGCAATCTCAACGAGATGCGCGCGGCCGTGACCGGCGAGACCTGCGCCGTGCTGGTCGAGCCCGTGCAGGGCGAGGGCGGCATCCGCCCAATGTCCACCGACTACCTCAAGGGCGTGCGCGAGATCTGCGACGAGTTCGGCCTCCTGATGTTCCTCGACGAGGTGCAGTGCGGGATGGGCCGCACCGGCAAGCTGTTCGCCTATGAGTGGTCGGGCATCCGCCCGGACGTGATGGCGCTCGCCAAGGGCCTCGGCGGCGGCTTCCCGGTCGGTGCCTGCCTCGCGACGGAAGAGGCGGCGTCCGGCATGGTCGCCGGCACGCACGGCTCCACATTCGGCGGCAACCCGCTGGCGACCGCCGTCGTCAACGCCGTGCTCGACGCGCTGCTCGCCGAGGGCTTCCTCGACAGCGTGCAGGCACGCGCAGCGGACCTGCACGGGCGCCTGGAGGCGCTGGCGGCGCGCTATCCGGACACGATCCTGGAAGTGCGCGGCACGGGCATGATGGTCGGGCTGCGCACCGGCCCCGCCAACGGCGAATTTGTGGGCGAACTGCGCCGCCAGGGCCTGCTCGCGGTGCCGGCCGGCGAGAACGTCGTGCGGCTGCTGCCGCCGCTCGTCGTCGAGGACTCGCATGTCGGCGAGGCGGTCGGCATGGTCGAAGGCGCTTGCCGGGAATTCGCCGCCGCCGCTGCGTGAGAGCGTATGAGCGCGCCGCGCCACTTCCTCGACCTCAAGGATTACGACGGGGCCGCGCTCCGCCGCATCCTCGACCGGGCCCTCGCCTTCAAGGCGGGGGACCCGGACCGGCCGCTCGAGGGCAAGACGCTCGCCATGATCTTCGAGCAGCCCTCGACGCGCACCCGCGTGTCCTTCGAGGTCGCCATGCGCCAGCTCGGCGGGCATGTCATCGTGCTTTCGGGCCAGGAAACCCAGGTCAAGCGCGGCGAAAGCTGGGCCGATACGGCGCGGGTGCTGTCGCGCTATGTCGATGCGATCATGATCCGCACCGACAATCACGACAAGCTGACCGAGCTTGCCGCCAATGCCGAAGTGCCGGTCATCAACGGCCTGACGGACCGCTCGCATCCCTGCCAGCTGATGGCGGACGTGATGACCTTCGAGGAACGGCGCGGCGCCATCGCCGGCAAGCGCATCGCCTGGAGCGGCGACGGCAACAATGTCGCGACGAGCTGGATCCACGCCGCGGCGCGCTTCGACTTCGACTTCGCCGTCGGCTGCCCGCCGGAGCGCCGCCCGCCGGCCGACGCGCTCGCCTGGGCGGAGGCGAACGGCGCGCGGGTGAGCGTCCATGACGACCCGGCGGCCGCTGTGTCCGATGCCCATGCGGTCGTCACCGATGTCTGGGTGTCGATGAATGACGGCGGCGAGAGCAGCCGCCACAACCTGCTGGCGCCCTACCGCGTCGATGAGCGCCTGATGGCCGAGGCGCGGCCGGACGCCATTTTCCTGCACTGCCTGCCGGCCCATCGCGGCGAGGAGGTCGCCGGCGCGGTGATCGACGGGCCGCAATCGGTCGTCTGGGACGAGGCGGAAAACCGGCTGCACGCCCAGAAGGGCATTCTCGCCTGGTGCCTCGGGCGGTAGCGCCGGCGCATGGAGGCTCGCGCGGCGCTTCGCGATGACTATGTGAGGCCCTTCCGGCTGGCCGGCACAAGGGTGCGCGGCCGCCTCGTGCGCCTCGGGCCGGAGGTCGCACGCATCCTCGACCGGCACGCCTATCCGGATGCGGCGGCGGCGGTGCTGGGCGAAGCGCTGGCGATCGCGGCCGCGCTCGCGCAGTCGCTCAAGGCGGGCGGCATCTTCACGCTCCAGGTCGAAGGCGACGGCGCGATCCGCCGGCTGGTGGCGGATATAGACGCGACCGGACTCATGCGCGGCTTCGCCGGCTTCGACGGCGAGGCCGAGGCCGGCGGCGCCCCGTTCGGCGCGGGCTATCTGGCGTTCACATTCGATCCGGCGGACGGCGGCGAGCGCTACCAGGGCGTCGTCGAGCTGGCGAAGGGCGGCCTTGCGCAGTCCGTGCTGCACTATTTCCGCCAGTCGGAGCAGATCGACACCTGCCTCGCGGCCGCCTGCGGCCGACGCGGCGGGTCCTGGCGCGCGGCGGCGCTGATGCTCCAGCGCCTCCCGGACGAACCGGACCCGCCCGAGGAAACCGGTGATCTCTGGACCCGGCTCGGGCACTACATGCTCACCGTCGGCCCGGACGAATTGCTCGACCCCGCTCTGCCGGGCGACGCGCTGCTGCTGCGCCTCTTTCACCGCGACGAGCTGCGCGTCGATGCCGCGCTGCCGCTTCGCGACGGCTGCCGCTGCGGCGGCCGGGCGCGGATGGAAACCGTGCTCCGCGCGCTCTCCGCCGGCGAGATGGAGGACATGCGCCGGGAGGACGGCTCGCTGGAGATGGTCTGCCAGTTCTGCGGCCGCGCGGAGGCCTTCTCTGCCGACCAGGCCAGCGCCCTCATCCGCGCCCCATAGCCCCGCCCGGCCTCAGTCTTCCCGCGCCAGCCGGATGTCGAACCCGGCGGTGCAGAAGGGCGCCTCCATGCCGAGCTCCCGCGCCCGCTCGCTGTCGTCATGCTCGCGGAACTCGACCAGCAGCGGTTCCTTGACCCCGAACACGGCGTCCGAGTCGATATAGGGGTCGTCATGGGCGAAGATGTGGGTCACGAGCCGCC
The DNA here is from genome assembly GCA_026706245.1 of Alphaproteobacteria bacterium. Lineage (GTDB taxonomy): Bacteria > Pseudomonadota > Alphaproteobacteria > Bin95 > Bin95 > Bin95. The sequence continues at coordinate 1,833 of JAPOZD010000438.1, read as the reverse complement.
GGTAGCCGAGCTTGCTTGCGATGAAGTGAATATGGGCCGGGCGCCAGGCATGCCGGCCCATGCGCCTCAATATGTCCCCGACCGGGCCGTCGGTCGGCACCGGATAGGACACCGGCCGCACCGTGCGGAAGGCATAGCGCCCGTCCGCGTCCGTCAGGAACCGTCCGCGCAGGTTCATCTCCGGCTGCAGCTCCGGCTGCTGCACGTCGTAGAAGCCGTCCGCATTGGTCTGCCAGATGTCGAGGACCGCGCCGGCAAGGGGCCGGCCTTCGACATCCGTGACGCGCCCGGAGACAAGGCAGGGCATGCCCTTGCCGTCCCGGCAGATGTTGCTGCCGGGCTCGAGCTGCGGCGCGCCCTCCACATGGAAGGGGCCGAGCACCGTCGCCTCCGTGGCGCCGCCCTCGGAGCGGTTGTTCAGCGTCTCCACCAGCATGGAAACGCCGAGCACGTCGGAGGCCAGAATCCATTCCTGGCGGCGGTCGTCGCACATCTGCCCCGTGGCGGTCAGGAACCGGATGGCCTGCGCCCATTCTCCGACAGTGGGCTCCACCTCCTTCACGAAGGTGTGCAGGTGCCGGATGGCGGCCTCCATGACCGCGCGGAACCGGAGATCGTCGCAGCCGGCCAGCCGCTCGATGACGATCTCCGCGGATTCGGCCTCGGTGAAAAGTCGGTTCATAGTCCAACTCCTGCATTGCCCCGGCGGGGTGGGGTCCGGGCGCGGAGACTGCCACGACCGGCCGCCGGAAGGGAACGGCCGGCGGTTGCGGGCGGCGCGGAAGCGGGAATAATCCGGCCCGCGCGTCTTGCCCGCAGGGAGGGAATCGGGGGCTCATGGAAATCTGGACCAATTGCATGCCCGCGCCGCGCGGCATTCTGCACGAGGCGCGGGCGCTGGAGGAAAGCGGCTGGGACGGCGTCAATGTCGTCGATTCCCAGAACCTCGCGGCCGATTCCTTCGTCGCGCTTGCCATGGCGGCCACCGTTACCCGGCATCTCAAGCTCGGCACGGGCGTTTCCAATCCGGTCACGCGGACGGCCGCGGTGCTGGCTTCGGCGGCGGCAACGGTCAACAGTGTCTCGCGCGGGCGGATGACGCTCGGCATCGGCCGGGGCGATTCCGCGCTGGCCCATCTCGGCCGGGCCCCGGCGCGGCTCGGGCAGTTCGAGCGCTATCTCACCCACCTCCAGGCCTATCTGTCGGGCGGCGAGGTGGCGTTCGAGGAGCTGGTCGATATCCCGGCCGCATCCGCGCCGCCGGTGGAGACGCTGGCGCTCGCCGAGACGCCGGCGGCGAGCCGCATCCGATGGATGGCCGGGGCTGCGGCGCGGGACGGCAAGGCGCTTGTCGAGGTCGCGGCGACGGGGCCGAAGGTTATCGCCATCGCCGCGCGCCGGGCGGACCGGGTGATGTTCGCGCTCGGCGCCTCGCCCGAGCGCCTCGCCTGGGGCATCGCCACCGCCCGGGCGGCGCGCGAGGCGGCCGGCCTCGATCCGGAGGACCTGCGCTTTGGCGCCTATGTCTCCTGCGGCTGCCACCCCGACATGGAAACCGCCCAGGACATGGTGTGCGGCAACCTGACGGTCTTCGCGCGCTTCGCCGTCATGCACGGCCGGGCGAGCGGCCCGCTCTCCGAAGAGAGCCGCGCGGTGATGGAGGCGATGCGCCGGGCCTATGACATGCACAGGCACACCGAGGGCGATTCGGCGCAGGCGGCCGTGCTGACGCCGGAGTTCATCCGGGAATACGCCGCTGTCGGGCCGCCGGAGCAGGTGAGTGTGTGAGAGTATCAGCTCGCCACAGGCTGATTTCCATTCGTCCGGACGTCC
>JAPOZD010000126.1 GCA_026706245.1 Alphaproteobacteria bacterium | reverse complement strand
TCGGCTTCCTGCGCTCGCCGGAGGCCAACTACCTGCCCGGCCCCGACGACATCTATGTCTCGCCGCAATTGCTGCGCCGCTTCGGCCTGCGCACGGGCGACACGGTGGAGGGCGAGATCCGCGCGCCCAAGTCAGGCGAGCGCTATTTCGCGCTCACCAAGGTCACGCAAGCCAATTTCGCGGACCCGGAGGCCGTCCGCCACCGCATCAATTTCGACAATCTGACGCCGCTCTATCCCGACGAGCGCCTCCATCTGGAGATCGACCAGCGCGAGGGCAAGGACCAGAGCAAGGACTACACTACCCGCGTCGTCGAACTCGTCTCGCCGCTCGGCAAGGGCCAGCGCGCGCTCATCGTCGCCCCGCCCCGCACCGGCAAGACCATGATGCTGCAGAACGTGGCCCATGCGATCTCGCACAATCATCCGGAGGTCTATCTCATCGTGCTGCTCATCGACGAGCGGCCGGAAGAGGTGACGGACATGCAGCGCTCCGTGCGCGGCGAGGTTATTTCCTCCACCTTCGACGAGCCGGCGACCCGCCATGTGCAGGTGACCGAGATGGTGCTGGAGAAGGCCAAGCGCCTCGTCGAATACAAGCACGATGTGGTGATCCTGCTGGACTCGATCACCCGGCTCGCGCGCGCCTACAACACGGTCGTGCCGTCCTCCGGCAAGGTGCTGACCGGCGGCGTGGACGCCAATGCGCTGCAGCGCCCGAAGCGCTTCTTCGGCGCGGCGCGCAATATCGAGGAGGGCGGCTCGCTCTCGATCATCGCGACCGCGCTGGTCGAGACCGGCTCGCGCATGGACGAGGTGATCTTCGAGGAGTTCAAGGGCACCGGCAATTCCGAGATCGTGCTGGACCGCAAGCTCTCCGACCGCCGCGTCTGGCCGTCGATCGACATCGGCAAGTCCGGCACCCGCAAGGAAGAGCTGCTGGTGGACCGGGCCGCGCTTGCGAAGATGTGGATGCTGCGCCGCGTGCTGATGCCGATGGGCACCCAGGACGCGATGGAGTTCCTGATCGGCAAGCTGCGCGAATCCAAGAACAACAACGACTTCTTCCAGGCGATGAACCAGTAGGCGCCGGGAGGCCGCGATGGAGCCCGGACCGGCCGCAATCCGGGAGGACGACGAAAACCGGGCGGAGCGGGCGCTGCTCCGCCTCGCGGACAGCTATATCTGGTGGAAGACGCCGGAAGAGGCCGTCCGCTACCCGGACCGCGTGCTGGCGCAGGTCATGGACATCGGCACCTTCGAGGACTGCCGCGCCATGAGGGCGGCCTTCGGCGACGAGCGCCTCTGCGGGGTGCTGCGCCGCGCCGAGCCCGGCTGGTTCCGCGCCCGGAGCTGGGCCTTCTGGCAGGCAGCGCTCGCCATCGACGCCGGCCCCCGCCCCGTCCGCCGCAAGCTGCCGCCGACTCCCTGGGAACGCCCGGCATGACGGGCTTTACGCCGCGCGCGGACATACTGCCTCCGGCGCGCCAGTTCCGTTTTCAGGATTTATTTCCACGAACTGCTTGCAAACGGCCGGGACCCGACCTATATTCGGCAGCGTGGCAGAAGCCGAACGCGAGAGCATGACCTGGACCTGAGACCGGCGGCGGGACGTCCGCCCCGACCGATGCTTGGAACCCGCAATGGAGACAACCGCCCGGGAAGCGGACGGGACGGGTGCGGCCGCTCACACGCTTCCGGGCGGAAAATGTCGGAACGGGTTGGATATGCTTGCACAGAGTTGCTCCGGTTTTCGTTTCACCGCCTGACGGAATTGGATGGGCCCCGCGCCGGCAGCTCAGGGTATCCGGACAGGTTTGCATCGCGACGGCCGGGCCGGCGTCCGTCGGGCGGGGCGGCGGCCGCGCCGGCGCTTGAAGCCGTGGCGCTTGAGGAACATGCGCACCGTGCCGTAGCCGAAGACCAGGCCCTGCTCGCGGAGCGCCGCCCGCAGGGCGTTTATGGGAAGTTCCGGGTCCTCCTCCAGCAGGGCGAGGATCGCGCCGCTCGCGGCCTCGATGCGCCAGGAGCGGCGGTCGCCGCCCGTCTTCCGCGGCCGCGCATCGCCCCGCTCGCGCTCCAGCCGCCGCCAGCGCACGATGGTCGCCACGCCGACATCGAAGGTCTCCGCCGCCTCCACGAAGGTCATCCCCTCCGCGAGCGACGCAAGCACCCGGCTCCGCAATTCGATGGGCAACGCTTTCGGCATCTTCCCGGTCCCCCCTTGACCGGAGGGCCATTTATAGAACAAAAAGAGACTATTGTAAAGGCGGCAGCCGGCCTTGCCAGAGTCTCGCGGCCGCTGTAGGGTCCGCCGCCATGAGCCCACGGACCCGCATCTGCGTTTCACGACGCCGCGCCTGCGTATAGGCGGTCGCGGGCTCATTCACTAGCACCACAATCGAGACAGCCGCGACTGCCGCCGGGAGGCGGGGTCTCTGTTGCTGTCCTTGTCCTCGGCGCCCTGAGCGGGAAGGACAGGACAATGACGACACTCGCAGAGCCGCAGGCGGAAGAAGCGGCGCACGACCCCTACGGGGCCCTGATGGAAATCGCCCGGCGGCCCGCCATCGCCTTCACGCACGGGCGGGGCGGGCTGCTTTGGGACAGTGAGGGCAAGCGCTATCTGGATTTCATCCAGGGCTGGGCGGTGAACTGCCTCGGGCACGCGCCGCCGGCTGTCGCCCGCGCGCTCGCCGAACAGTCGGCCCGGCTGCTCAACTGCAGCCCCGCCTATTACAGCGAGCCGATGACGCGCTACGCGGACGCGCTGACGGCGGCGGCGGGCCTGGAGCGGGTCTTCTTCGCCAATAGCGGCGCGGAGGCGAATGAGGGCGCCATCAAGCTCGCGCGGAAATGGGGCGCCAGGCACCGCGGCGGGGCCTATGAGATCGTCACCACCGTCGGCGGCTTTCACGGCCGGACGCTCGCCACCATGTCCGCATCGGGCAAGGCGGCCTGGGACGGGCTGTTCGAACCGAAGGTGGCCGGGTTCCCGAAAGTGCCGTTGAACGACCTGGCGGCCGTCGAGGCCGCGGTCGGGGACCGGACCGTTGCCGTCATGCTGGAGCCGATCCAGGGCGAGTCCGGCGTGTGGCCCGCGGATGACGGCTATCTGAGGTCCCTGCGCGCCCTGGCCGACCGGCGGGGCATCCTGCTGATCCTGGACGAGATCCAGACCGGCATGGGCCGGACCGGCGCCCTGTTCTGCTTCGAGCATGCCGGCGTTCGCCCGGACATCATGACGCTCGGCAAGGGGATCGGGGCCGGAACCCCGCTTGCAGCGCTGCTCGCACGGGAAGAAGTCTGCTGTTTCGAGCCGGGCGACCAGGGCGGCACCTACAATGGCAATGCGCTGATGGCGGCGGTCGGCCATGCGGTGCTCGAAGAGCTCACTGCGGACGGCTTCCTCGAGCGCGTCTGCGAGGCCGGGGCGGTGCTGCGGCGCGGCCTGGAGAGCCTCAGCGGACAATACGGCCTCGGCGGCGTGCGCGGCCGGGGACTGCTGCTTGCCCTCGACCTGACGCCGCGCTCCGACGGGTTCGCCCTCGTCGAGAAGGCGCTGGCCGAGGGACTGCTGCTCAACGCCCCCGCCCCCGACGCGCTCCGCTTCGTGCCGGCGCTCAATGTCACCGATGCGGAAATCGCCGAGATGCTGGATGTGCTGGACGGCTTGCTGGAAGGCCCGTAGCCGGCGCCACAGCGGGCGCGGCGGCAGAGGCGGCATCCGTCTGCCGCCGCACCCGGCCGGCCTCAGGGTTCCATCGCTCTGACAGGCGCGTCCCCTGCCGCCTCGATCAACTGCCGGTCGAAGGTCAGCATGGCCTCGCAGTCCGCGGCGGCGCCAAGATGCAGCGCATCCGCGAAATCCATGCCCCCCTCCGCGTGCGCGAGCGCTTCGGCCAGCAGGGACGGAGCCTCGACCGAAACCCCCGGCAGCCCCGCAAAGCCCCGGAGAGCCGCCGTCACTTCCCTCCGGTCGAACCCGTAAACGCTGCGCAGCACCCATTCGCTTTCGAGAAGAACGGTCGTGCTTACGAAGATGCGACCGGCATCGACCGCGGCCCGCGCTCTCGCGGCCTGCTCCGGATCGTCGCCGGTCAGGTACCGGATGACGACATTCGTATCAACCGCCCTCATGGCGCCGCTTCGCCTCCGCGAGCACGCCCGCCTCCATCTCCGCGACGGACCTGGGCCTGTCGGCGGGGAGGCATCCGAATACGTCCTCGGGCCGGGTCGCCGGGAAGGCTGCTGCGGGTTTCAGCAGCACGCCGCCGGGCGCCTCTTCCACCACCAGCCGCGTGCCGGCTTCCCAGCCCAGGGTCCGGCGGATGGCTTTGGGAAGCACCACCTGCCCCTTTGTGGAAACGGTGGCGGTCAGTCGCTCCCGAGCCGGCATCGCGGCCCCTCCTTTGCTCAATCGAAGTAAGACAAAAGTAAGATAAGGCTATCCCGCTTTCCGGCCAAGAGTGATTTCGGAACTCTTCCCGCGACCCGCCGGGAACGGCCGGGCAACTGCGCGCCGCCATCACTCGAAGAGGTCTCCCCGCCCAGGCTTTCCTTGCGTGTCTGCGGGTGCAAAACTGCAAACGGCCGGGCAGGGACCGGCGGCTGCCGGGATTTTCACACCGCCGCACGCCGAAGCCTGAAGGAAACGGGACATGGCATTCGATCTGGTTATCGCGGGCGGCACGGTGGTCGATGGCTCCGGCATGGCGCGCTACCGGGCCGATGTCGGCGTCAGGGACGGCCGGATTGCGGAGATCGGGCGGATACGCGCGCCGGCCGGGCGGACGATCGACGCCGAAGGGCGGATCGTCTCTCCGGGCTTCATCGACGGCCACACCCACATGGACGCGCAGGTGGCCTGGGACCCGCTCGGAAGCTGCGCCTGCTGGCACGGCGTCACCAGCGTCATCATGGGCAATTGCGGCTTTGCGCTGGCGCCCTGCAAGCCCGAGGAGCGCGAGTGGTACGCCGAATGCCTCGAAGCCGTCGAGGACATCCCCAAGGACGCCATGATGGCCGGCATCGACTGGACCTGGGAGACCTTCCCGGAATATCTGGCGGCGGTCGAGGCGCTCCCCAAGGCCATCAATTACGGCTCCTATATCGGCCATTCGGCGCTGCGCATGTATGCGATGGGCACGCGGGCGCTCGACGAACTCGCGACCGGCGACGACCTGGACGCGATGGCGGGGATCGTCGAGGAGGCGCTCCGCGCGGGCGCGATGGGCCTGTCCACCTCGCGCTCCGTCACCCACACGCGCCCGGACGGCGGGCCGGTGGCGAGCCGCGTGGCGGACTGGCGCGAGCTCGCGCATCTGGCGGCCGTCATGGGCCGGCTGAATACCGGCATCCTCCAGCTCGGCCCCGATGTCGCCAGCGGCGCCGCCCAGCGGGCCTTCCTGGAGGAGCTCGGCCGCGTCTCGATGGACACCGGCCGGCCCGTCATGTTCGGCGCCGTCGCCCTGAAGCAGGGCGACAGGCCCAACCACTGGCAATACCAGATGGACTGGATGGACCGGGTCTCGGAGGGCGGCGGCCGCGCCTGGGGCCAGGGGACGACGCGCTCGATCAACGCCATCTTCACGCTGAAGGCCTATCTGCCTTTCGACGCGCTGCCGAGCTGGAAGGAACTGCGCCGGCGCCCGCTCGGGGAGCAGAAGGCCGGCTTCCGCGACCCGGAGCTGCGCGCCCGGCTGGTCGCGGAAGAAGCGTCCATGAAGCCGAGAGGCACCGAGTTCCAGGGCGGCGGCGCGGCCACCACCGACCCGCGCAGGCCGGACTACGCCAACCTCTTCCCGATGTTCGGCGTCAAATGGGACGAGCCGAGCATCGAGGAGATCGCGCGCCTGCGGTCCTGCAACCCGGTCGAGGCGATGATCGACCTCATGCTGGAGAACGAGGACCTGGTGTTCGTGCAGCCGCTGATGAACAACGATCCCGACGACGTGCTGGGCCTGCTGCGGCACCCGCGCACGCTCGCGACCTTCTCCGACTCCGGCGCCCATGTCTGCCAGGAGATGGGCTCCTCGCTGCAGACGCACCTGCTGA
>JAPOZD010000119.1 GCA_026706245.1 Alphaproteobacteria bacterium | reverse complement strand
TCGGCGTAGCGGCTCTTGCCGGAGGCGGCGCCGCCCAGCACCAGGGTCGTGGCGGTCATGGGGATGTTTGCTACCGGCGTTTCGCCGGCCGTTCAAGGCGCGCGGTCCGGCTCGACTTTCCGGACGCGCCGGGGCATATCCCGGTTCATGTTCACGCTGCTCCGCCGCATCCTGTCCCTCTATCTCGGCATCGGGCTTCTGCTGGGGCTGGTCGCGGGCTTCTCGCGCCTGTTCGTGCGGGTCGTTCACGGCCTCGGACCCGGCGAATTCGGACCGGCGCTGGGCGATGCGGCCTTTTGGGCCTTCATGCGGCTCTGGCTCTGGCCCTGGCAGTTCTGGACCGAGGTGGTGGAGGGCGAACGCACCCTGCTCGGCTGGCTGCTGGCCTGAGCGGGCGGCGGCGCGCATACTCCGGGTCGGGACCCGGGACAAGGAGGGGAGACGCGATGGAACTCGGATTCGTCGGTGTGGGCGCGATGGGCGCGGCGATGGCCGGACGGCTTCTGGACGGGGGCCACAGCCTTGTCGTCCACGATGTCCGCCCCGAGGCGGTGGCGCCGCTCGCGGCCCGGCAGGCGCGCACGGCGACAAGCCCGAAGGCGGTGGCGGACATGGCGGAGACGGTCATCGTCTCGCTGCCGACGCTCGGCGCGTGGCGCGAGGTGGGCCTGGGCGAGCAGGGGCTCGCGAAGGGCGGCCGGATTGCGAAGGTGGTCAACACCTGCACGGTCGGCTCGGGCTTCATCCGCGAGATGGCGGCGGCGCTCGGCGACTCCGGCATCGACATGCTGGACTGCCCGATCAGCGGCGGCCCGCCCGGCGCGGAGGCAGGCACGCTCTCGGTGATGGCGTCCGGCAGCCGCGCGCTGTTCGACGAGCTGCGCCCCGCGCTCGACTGTTGGGGGCACACGGTCGTCCATGTGGGCGAGGAGCCGGGCGCGGCGCAGACGGTCAAGCTCGTCAACAACATCCTCTCGGCAGCCGCGCTCGCCGTCACCTCGGAGGCGCTGGTCATGGGCTCCAAGGCCGGGGTCGATCTCGAAGCGATGCTCGAGGCGGTCAATGCCGGCTCCGGGCGCAACAGCGCGACGGTCGGCAAGATTCCCACATCGGTGCTCGACCGCTCCTTCGCCTACGGGGCGGCGCTGGACATCCTGATGAAGGACATCGAGCTGGCGCTCGCGGAGGCCGAGAGGTTGCAGGTGCCGTCCTGGGTCTCCTCGGCCGTGCGCCAGTTCTTCCGCCACTGGCACATGCAGGGCAAGGGGCGCGAGGACATCACCTCCATCGTGCAGATGGTCGAGGGCTTCGCCGGCCACACATTGCCGAAGGTTCGCTGAGCCGGGCGCTCTATTCCCCGCGCTCCAGCAGGCAGGCGTCGCCATAGGAGAAGAAGCGGTAGCGCTGCTGCACGGCGTGGGCGTAGGCGGCGCGCATGCGCTCCAGGCCGGCGAAGGCCGCGACCAGCATGAACAGCGTCGAGCGCGGCAGGTGGAAATTGGTGAGCAGCAGGTCGGCCGTCCGGACCTCCCGGCCGCCGGGGCGCAGGAATATGTCCGTCTCCCCTTCCCAGGGCGCGACGGCGCCGGAAGCGTCAGCCGCCGCCTCCAGCAGGCGGAGCGCCGTGGTGCCGGCTACCACCAGCCGGCCCCGGCGGCCCCGGATGCGCGCGGCCGTCTCCTCCGTGATGCGCCCCCACTCACCGTGCATTCGGTGCGCTGCGGGATCCTCCGTGCGGATCGGCAGGAAGGTGCCGGCGCCGACATGCAGGGTGACGGCGGCCCGCTCGACCCCGCGCGCCTCCAGCGCCGCCAGCAGGCGGGGCGTGAAATGCAGCCCGGCCGTCGGCGCGGCGACCGAGCCCGGCTCGCGGGCGAACACCGTCTGGTAGGCGTCCCGGTCTCCCGGATCGCCGCCTTTCGGGCGCTTGATGTAGGGCGGCAGCGGCATGGCGCCGTGCGCCTCCAGCGCCGCGTCCAGTTCTTTCCCTTCCGCCGAGAACGCCAGCGCGATCTCGCCACCCTGGCGGCGCTCCTCCAGCATCGCTTCGAGGCCGCCGGGAAAGGCGATTCGGTCGCCTTCGCGGAGCCGCCGCCCGGGCCGCGCGAAGGCGAGCCAGCGCCGTTCGTCGAGGCGCTTGTGCAGCAGGGCCTCCACCGCGGCCGCGCCGCGCCGCCCGTAGAGGCGCGCCGGGATGACGCGCGTGTCGTTGACGACCATGAGGTCGCCCGGCCGGAGCAGGTCCGGCAGTTCGGCAATGCGGCGGTCCGCGAGTCCGGCCGAAACATGCAGCAGTCGCGCTGCGTCGCGCGGCTCCACGGGCCGCTGCGCGATCAGCTCTGAAGGCAGGTCGAAATCGAAGTCGCTGGTGGTCAGGGTCACGGCCGCCCGGCTCCGCCGCGGGCGGGGACCTTCGCAGGGCGCGCGGAGCCTGTCAAAACGGGCCGGGATTTGAGATAAACACCCTCGACGCGGCAACGCCGGAGCGGAACCCGGGACATGGCGATCGGATTGAAGGAAGGCCGCAGAATGGCCGCCCGCGCCCGCCGCTGGACCCTGGTCAAACGGGTCATGCTGCTCGTGGCGCTGCTCGCGATCGCCGTCTTCGCCTATGAGACCGGCGCCACCCGCACGCAATACCGCATCGAGCGCCTGGAGGAGAGGCTGGCGGCCCAGGACGCCGCCATCGCGCGGCTGGAGGCCGAGAAGGAGGAGCTCGACAGGCGGCGGCTGGCGGCGGTCCAGAACGAGATGACGCTTCAGGCCCGCTACGACCGCAATGTGCCGACCGGCAAACGCAAGGAAGTCTTCGAACTGCTCCTGGAACGGATCGACGCCGGCCTGGAGGAAGAGCGGATCACCTTCCTGCTGCGCGAGGCGGAGGCGGAGCCGGACTGCGACCCGGAGCCGGTCACCAAGCGTTTCGTGCTGGCGACGCCGCTGCATGACGGCGCCAATGCCTCGGCGCAATTCGCCGAGGGCACGATCACGGTCACCGGCGAGGGGCAGGCGGAACTGACGGAGGCGGGCCTGCCCGAGGCGTGGTTCGACCCGGCAGCGCCGGTCATGCTCCGCTTCACGGCCATCGGCGGCGATGCGACGGAAGCGCGGGGCAAGCTGCCGCTCGACCATTCCCTGCGGCTGGCCGGCGACGAATACCGCTTCGCCGCCCGCGCCGGCCCCCGCTCCTTCGTCCACATCACCGCGCTCCGCTGCGATTTTCCGGGGTAGCGGGCGGCGGTCGGGTTCCGGACGGCGCATCGGACATCGGACTGCCATGTGCCTTGTTTTCGCCCGCTGCATTGACTCAACCGGATATCTAGCTATATAGTTAGCTAGATCGGTCTGGGCCAAGGTGGAAAGCTGTGTACGTTGTCAATGTCCATCGAGCCAAGACCGAGCTTTCCCGATTGTTGGCAAGGGTCGAAGCCGGCGAGGATGTCGTCATCGCGCGGCGGGGCGAGCCTGTCGCGCGTCTCGTCGCGTGCAGGGCCCGAAGCAGGCGTCAGCCGGATGTCCTGAAAGGGAAGATCGTGGTTCCTGACACCTTCTTCGACCCGTTGCCGGAGGAAGAGCTGGCGGCGTGGGAAAGCCGATAGCGGTGCTGCTATTGCTGGATACCCACGCGTTTCTCTGGTGGATTGCAGATAGCGGGCGACTTTCCGGTCCGGCGCGCGCCGCGATCGCCAACGAGTCGAACGACATCGCGGTCAGCGCAGCGTCCGCGTGGGAAATCGCCACCAAGTTCCGGATCGGCAAACTGCCGGGTTGCGAGGCCGTGGCGGTCGATGTTGCCGGCCATATCGCCGGGCAGGGTTTCGAGGAACTGGCAATCGGCGTCGCCGATGCCGAACGCGCCGGGCGCCTGCCCGGCCCCCATCGCGACCCGTTCGACCGGATGCTCGCCGCCCAGGCCCTGGCGCACGACTTCCCCGTCGTTTCGGTCGATCCGGTGTTCGACCGTTTCGGCGTCAATCGGCTGTGGTGAAGGGGCGTTCTGTGTCGCGCGCCGGGTTCAGGCGGGCGGCAGGCGGAGCTTGTCGCTGTACATCTCAACCACGGCGTCGAGGTCCGGATTCTGTGTCGTCACGTCGATGGCGCGGACGCCGAACATCGCCGGATTGTGCGGCAGGAGCGGCTCCCTGCCTTCGGCGAGGTCGCGGGCGAGTTTCAGCAGCCGGCGACGGGCGGCGATGATTGCCGCATCCGAGGGGCCGAGATGCTCGTTCTCGCGGTCCACGATGGGGCCCATGCTCTCGACGATGGCGCGGTCCTGGTTGTTGACGCCGGGAATGCCGGTCGCATTGCCGGCACGCTGCGAGGCGCGGTCCAGCATGTAGCCGTTGGCGCGGTTGACCTCGGGCGTGAAGCTGCCCGGAAGCGTGCGCGGCGCCGCGCCCAGGCCCGTTTCCAGATAGTCCCGGTCCTCCTCCGTCATCGGCGCTTCCGGGTTGTAGGAGGTGCCGAAGACGAAGCTGTTCTCGTCGTCTATCGGGATATAGGCGCGCGAGGAAATCGGATATTCCGGGTGCGGGATGATGGAGTTGGTCGGCAGGATCCACTGCGTGATGCGCCAGTTGAACAGATCGTTCGCCGCGCCGCGCTGCGAGCCGTAATAGAAGCCGTAGTCGGTCGGGCGGATGTGAATCGACGGCATGCCGTCCTGCTGCCAATTGCCATGCGCGGCGGCGAGGCCGGGCGAGAGCGCGGACATGTCGGCGAAGCGGTGCAGGAAGGTCGTGTGGCGGGTGTCGATCTCGCCCTCGAAGCCCTGGAAATAATTGGCGCGCAAATGCCACTTCTTCTGCCAGCGGTGCTCGGGCGCCAGCATGGCCCATTCGAATTCCGGCAGCGGCGGGCGCCTGTCCTCCGGCCCCATATAGACCCAGATCCAGCCGCCCCACTCGGCGGCCGGATAGGCCTTTATCCGCACCTTGCGCCTGTAGTCGGTCTCGGGCGGCTCGTTCGGCATCTCGACGCAATTGCCTTCGATGTCGAACTTCCAGCCGTGATAAACGCAGCGCAGGCCGCATTCCTCATTGCGGCCGAAATAGAGCGAGGCGCGCCGGTGGGGGCATTTCTCGTCGAGAACGCCGATCCGGCCGCGCGTGTCCCGGAAGGCAACCAGGTCCTCGCCCAGCAGCCTGAGCCGCACCGGGTCGCAGTCGGGCCCCGGCAGCTCCTCCGGCATGAGCGCCGGAAGCCAGAAGCGGCGGAACAGCGCGCCCATCGGCGTGCCGGGGCCGACCCGGCAGAGCAGTTCGTTGTCTTCCGGCTTCAGCATTGCGGGACGCCTCGCTTGGGTCCTGTGTCCGGCGGAGCATGCCGCCGCCCGGCCCGGCCATCAAGCATGACAGGCGCCCTTTCGCGCGCCCGGCGGTGTAAATCTCAAATGAGATTTATGTCTGTAGGTCACTTTCTGACAGAGGGTCGCATTCCTCCCATGAAGGAGGCTTGAATACAGGATGCATTCAGGCTTGGCAAGAGGCAATGGCATGAAATCAGGTTGACCTACATAGAAGGACTTGGACGCGATAATTGCACTTGGGGAACTGAAATGGTGACAATGCGTTGTCATGGGGAGGCAAAGTGGGTAGTCTCACGCATGACTTCCACTCTAGTACGAAGGCAGTTAGGACCATGACGGTGATGCACCGAATCAATTTGTGGGAGGGAGAATATGATAATTACTACAGGACAAAAGCAAGGGTCCTTGTCTGCGGAAATCGGGGCGGTGGCGGCTACGGCGGTTGCGGAGGTGTCGTCGTGAGCCGGTCTCCGGGGGGCCGCCGTACCCAGCATGCGGTGATGGCGACGGCGAACGAGTGGGCCCGCATCAGGGAGCTTGCCGACGAGGCGGGCATGGAAATCTCGCGCTACATCGTTCACCGGGCCATCGTGGCTGAGGCGGTGCCGGCCGTGGCCATGCGGCGCGCGGTGCGCGAACTGCTGGTACTGGCGAAGATAGAGCAGGAGCGCATGGAGGATCTCGAGCTGGGGGACCGCTGGGTCGCTATCGGCGATGCCGTCGATGCCTGGCTCACCCGGGAGGGGGAGCTGGACCGCCTGACCGATCCGGGCGCGGCGGCGCGCTGGCAGGCGGTTTCCGGCA
>JAPOZD010000054.1 GCA_026706245.1 Alphaproteobacteria bacterium | reverse complement strand
TTCGTAGAGGTCCCGCTGGCCGAAATAGCCGGTGAAGCCGCCCGGTCCCCGCATGCCCAGCTCTCCCTCTTCGCCCGCAGGCACAGCATCGCCCGCAGCGGAGAGGCAGCGCAGCTCGAGACCCGGCAGGCCGATACCGGCGGTGTTCATCAGCTTGTCGCGGGGGCTTTCATGCACGCAGGTGACGAGCCCGCCCTCGGTCATGCCCCAAAGCACCGTCACGAATGTGTTCGGAAACACGGCCTGTGCGGCTTCCATGAGCGACGGGGGCACCTGGGCGCCGCCGCACAGGAACGAGCGGAGCGAAGCCAGCTTCGGCGTCGAACGCGGCCAGTTTGCGTCGACCAGATCCTTCAGGAACGGCGTCGCCGCCACAGTGAAGGCGCAACCGAACTCCTCGATCGTTTCGAGCGCCCGCCCGGGATCCCAGACATCCTGAAGGATGAGCGGCGCGCCGGTGTGGAGTGACAACCGGATGCCATGCACGGCGCCAATGCTGTGTCCGAGCGGAGAGGCGAGGAAGATGGGCGCATCCGGACCCAGGGAGAAACGGTCCGTAAACCCGACATTCAGCGCGGCGAGCGTGTCTTCGGAGTGCATCACCGCCTTGGGCAGGCCGGTGGTGCTCGACGTGAACATGATGTGCGCGAGGTCGGCCGCGCTCGCCGGCAAGGGCGCTCGCCGCTTTGTCGGCAGCGTCCTCCATGTCGCGGCGGACTCCTCCAGCAGCAACACGCCCGGCTCATGCCCGCAGGCGGAAGCGGCTTCCCGGACGATAGCGCCCAGCGGCACGGAGCCGTGGCGTTCCAGCGAGACCAGCGCCCGGGCGCCGGTCAGCCGGGCGGCGTAGGCGACGGTCTCGGGATCGGTCCGCGTCGGCAGGCTCGCGGGTATGGCGCCGAGACGCAGCAATCCGACGAACGCAACCTGCGTATCGACAGCGTTCGGCAGAAGAAGGATCACGATGTCGCCGCGACCGACGCCGCCCTCTTCCAGCTTTTCGGCGAACCGGCCGCCCTCCCGCCACAACATGCCGTGGCTGAGCCGCCGACCGCTCGCATCGGCGACAGCGAGACGGTCTTCGAGGCACTGGGCCGTAACCGCGTAGCGGTCGCGCAAGCACTCGCCGGGCCACCACCCCATCGCGCGGTAGCGCCGTTCGCGTTCGGCGCGGCTGGCGTCGCCGGCACCCGGAAACGCTGCCCGCGTGGATTGCGAACCTTGCGGATCTCCGGACCGAAACTCGTTCATCCGATGCTCCCGTCGTCGGCGCGGACCTGACGCACTTCCGGAGCCATCCTCGCCAGCGCCGAAGGTACACGGGGTCCGGCGCCAAATCAAGATAGTGACATCGCTTTTTTTAATGACCGTCTTGCTTTTCTGCAGCCGTCCCGGCATGATCGGGAGGGGAAGACTCCGTCGGGCCGCCCGCGAACGGATGCGATACCGTCCGGAGGCCGGTTGGCGATCCGGTGGCCCGGAGACGCCGGGCGGATTGCGCTGCTTGAAGCGGGTGGAGATGGACGGAATGGCCGATCAGACGATCCAATTCCCGACGACGCCCAAGGGCCGGCGTACGCGCAGCCGCCTCCTGGCCAGTGCCCGAAGGGTGTTGGCCCGCAACGGGTATGTCACGCTCAAGATGACCGACGTTGCCGACGAAGCAGGCGTATCGCTCGGCGCTCTCTATCGGTATTTCCGCAACAAGGAGGATTTGTTCAGGGCCCTGGTCGAGGGCATTCACGAGGCGTTGTTCGAAGCGAGCCGGGCACCCAACAAGCATCTGGCGACCGACCCCATGGGCGCCCTGCTCGAAGCCAATCGGGGCTATCTGTCGCTCTACAGCGAAAACCGGGACGTGATGCGCGCCCTGATCGAGGCCTCCACGGTCGACAAGCGGTTCCGCGGTGTCTGGTGGGCGATGCGGGACCGGCACGTCGACCGGTTCACCGGCGCCCTCAAGGCGAAGTTCGGTATTGAAACGATAGACGGCGTTCCGGCCCGTCTCGTAGCCGAAGCCATGGCCGCAATGGTGGAGCAATGCGCCTATGTCTGGTTCTCGCAGGACGAACAGCTGGGCGAGCGCCCGGTGTCTGTCGATGACGCTGCAAGGGTCGTGACCCGGATATGGCACGACGCCTTTTTTGGGCCCGATGCGCGTTCCAACTCCAATGCTGAAGTTGACCGGGCCAATTCGGATTGAACCCTCTGGAGCATCTGTGGACGCCTCCGGTAGTGCAAGTTGTTCATCGAACGCATCGGCTGCGCCCTCGAACTGCTCACCCGCTACTGCACCAGCCGTGTGTTCGGGAAGGCGGCGTACCAGCCGAACCAGAACGCCCGCTGCGCCGGGATACGGCGGAGCACGCGCCCGTCTTCGGCGGTCAGGGCGTGCTCGTCCATCGTCCAGATCGTACCGGAGCTGTCCTCCGCGCGCCGGTCGCCGTCATACCGGGTGAGCGTCACGTCTTCGCTCGCATAGGCGCGGTTCGCGCCCGACGGATCGGTGAGCACCACCAGCGCGGTGTCTTCGATCGCATCGTGATGGACCGGGGTTGCGGCGAGGAACGCGGCCGCTATGGCCAGCGGCGCCTCGGGGTGGCGGGCGAGGAGCACCGTGAACACTTCGTCCTTGTTCTTCAGCCGGGTGTCGAGTGCCGGAACCGGGAACATCAGCTCGTCGGTCGCGTAGTAGTCGCGGTAGGCAGCCCCTTCGGCGTAGTCGCGCCGGTGGCCGGTATCGAGCGACAGCACCCGGGTTCCGGGGTGCCGCCGGCGCCACTCGCCCCAGCTGGTCGTCACCACGGCCCCGCTCTTCAGCGCGATGCCCCTGCCGGCGAGCGGCCCGACGACCGGCGCGCCCAGCATCGTGCTCCACAGCGACTGGGTGGCCTGGTCGTACATGAGCTTGTTCGAACGGTAGAGGAAGCCGCTCGTGCCGAGCCGGTGGTTCACGCCTTCATGCTCGGTGTAGTAGAGGATCACGGTGCCGCAGAGCGTGCAGTACACCCCGGCGACCGGCACGCCGCCGACCGTGTCGACGAACATTTCGTGCCAGCCGAGGATGCGCTTCGGATAGGCGCGGGCGTCGCCGTTGACGGAGAGGCCGAACACGATGTGGTCGTCCTCCAGATAGCCGGCGTCCTCCGCGGCCAGCATCGCCGGGTTGCGAAGCGGCGGGATGCCGTCCTGCCGCACGCCGCCCCAGACGATCTCGTCGAGCCGAATGAGCGTTTCGCCGACCGTGTCGAAATAGGCCGAGAATCGCGGGTCGATGAGGCTGTAGAGCGCGCTCTTGAAGGCGGCATAGCGCGGGTGCCGCGCCTCGGGCGCATTCCACATCTGGCGTTGCCAGGCGTTGAGGTCGTGGCCGTGCCCGGCGCCGGTCTCGCGTTCCATGATGCCCACCAGGGCGCCGGAGACCTCCGCGCTGCGCGTCAGGCGGATCACCTCGAGAGCCATCGGCAGGAATGACGGCTCCCATTGCGTCCCGATCAGCTGGACCGCATGTGCCTTGTCGCCCGCCTCCCCGGCGAGCAGGGTCAGGAACGCCCGGACGACGGCGCGGTCGGTGACCTCCGCCCGGGACTGAACGGCAGTCGCCGCCAGCACCAGGAAGATGCCGAACACGAGGACGAGGCTGCGAATGCCTGGCATGGGATGTCTCCTTGACCTGCCCCTGCAACCGGTCCGCACCGGATGATAGCGGACGCAAGATTTGCGGCGCCTGGATGGCTGCCCGGGAATACAGGGAATCAGCAAGTCGGGGCGCCGGTCGGTGTCGAACCGGCGCGCTGGACAACACCGGATTCGAGTATCTGTACACGGATCGGGGTCGGTCGGCCCCCGGCGGCCGGATTGTTGACCTGGGGGCAGTTGGAGAGGATGGCGAGGACGTCGCGTTCGGCCCTCAGATCGACGTGATCG
Organism: Alphaproteobacteria bacterium; assembly: GCA_026706245.1. Taxonomy (GTDB): domain Bacteria; phylum Pseudomonadota; class Alphaproteobacteria; order Bin95; family Bin95; genus Bin95. The sequence goes on along the minus strand of JAPOZD010000054.1, from coordinate 2,186 downwards.
CCGGGCCTGGACAGGCTGCTGACGAAGGTCCGCTCCGCCAGACGGCCTCCTTCGCGGACCGGCACGGCGCAGAAGAAGTTGACGTTGGGCACGATGTCTTTCCATCCCAGGCCGTGCTCCGCCAGCGCGGCCAGGAAGTTCTCCCGGCAACCCGGCGCTCCTTCCACGCCGTAGAGCATGGCGTTGCTGGGGGCGCTGCAGCAACCGGCGATGGTATCGTGGTGACCGCAGGAATCGGCCACGATCGTGAACAGCGGTCGTCCCCGGTCCGAGTAGAGCGCATGGCCCTCAGTCAGGCGAAGCGTGCCGCTCTTCTTGATCGTGTTCGGCGCATAGTAGCGTTCCTGCGGGTCGGCCGCGTCGTAACACAGGAAATCGACGCCCTGCTCGCCCTCCAGATCGACGATGCGCAACACCTGGTCCCGCCTCACGCGCGCCGACCACGGAGCGCCGGGCGCCACGATCTCGTCGTGGACAACATGCAACCCGCCCTCTTCGTTCATCGCCGCGCCCTCCGGTCCGACCCACCGCCTAGCCTAACCCGGATTTCTCACCAAGGTCATGGTCTGCGCGGTGCTGTCGGGCCGGCAGGGAAGGAGAGCCGCGCCGCGCGATGCGGGGCATCGGGCAAGCGGCTCGACGCACCCTGCCGGCCCGACAGCGCCGCCCTCCGGGTCGCGTCCAGGCGCCCGCCCGCGGCGTCGCGGCCCTCAAGCGTAGGCACCGCTACGCTTTTCGGCCCACTTCTTGCGGAGCGAACGCCTGGACAGCGACGCAGACCATGACCCCGGTGAGAAATGCGGGCTACCCGAACGGCGAGGCGCCGCCGAGCACCCTCGGCAGCCAGGTGGAGAGTTCGGGCACCAGGATGATGATGAGCGTCACGATGAAATCGGATACGAAGAAGATCATCGCCCCGCGCAGCACGGTCTGGATGGGAATCTGGGCGATGCCGCTGACCGCGTAGAGGTTGAAGCCCACCGGCGGCGTGATGACGCTCAGCTCCACACCCATGGTGACCACGATGCCCAGATGGATCGGGTCGATGCCGAGCGCCGTGGCCACAGGAAAGACGACGGGCACGGTCAGCAGGATCATGGCGATGCCGTCGAGGAAGGTGCCGAGCATCAGCAGCAGCGCCATGTAGCCGAACAGGAACGGGAGCGGTTCCAGTTGCATCTCGATGACCAGCTGGGCCAGCTGCTGCGGCCATGCCTGGTTGGCGGCGACGAACTGGAAGATCCCGACGCTGCCGACCAGGAAGAACACCACGGCGCTGAGATTCATGGCCCGCGCGGCCGTCGGCAGCAGGTTGCGCAGGAACTCGCCGCGGCCCGTGATAAGGCCGTAAATCAGCGCGTAGCCGCAAGCGGCCGCGGCCGCTTCGGTCGGCGTGAACAGCCCGCCATAGAGCCCGCCCAGCACCAGCACCGGCATGGCGAGGCCGGGCAGCGCCCCTACGGTCGCGCGCCCCAACGGCCCCCAGGCGAAGTGGCCCCGGCTCAGGCTCCCGGTGCGCCAGGCGGCGAGTATGATGAGTATGAACATGCCGCCCGCCAGCATCAGGCCGGGAATTATGCCGGCCATGAACAGGCGCACGATCGAGGTTTCCGTCGCGATGCCGTAGATGATGAGCGAGAGGCTCGGCGGGATGAGCAGGCCGATGCCGCCGCCGGAAGCAACGATGCCGGCCGACAGCCAGTCCGGATAGTTGCGCTTACGCATCTCCGGGATGGTGATGAGGCTCATGGCCGAGGCGACGGCGACGCTCGAGCCGGAGATGGCGCTGAACAGCACGCAGGTGGTGACCGTCGCCAGCCCGAACCCGCCGATGACCCAGCTTACCAGGGCCTCGGCGAACTGGAACAGCTGGCGCACCATGCCGGTGCGTTCCATCAGGAAGCCGGCGAAGATGAACAGCGGCACCGCCATCAGGCTGTAATGGCCGAGGAACGAGAAGAAAGCCGAGGACAGCGCGCGCGCATCCAGCAGCGGATCGAAAAGGATGTAGATCGCGCTGGCCGCGCCGAGCGCGATGCCGATGGTAACCCCCGAGCCGAGAAAGGCGAGAATGCCGGCGAGCAGACTACCCATCGTGCAGGGCTCCTTCGGGGCCTCCGGCGCCCGGCGGTTCGTGCATGCGGATCATCTAGAGCAGCGAGCCTTCATCAGTGTGGGACTCGTAG
>JAPOZD010000184.1:1338-6129 GCA_026706245.1 Alphaproteobacteria bacterium | reverse complement strand
AATCGCGCCGAAGGTCGAGCCGGGCGAACTCAGCCGGGTTCCGAACGAGGATGCCATCGCCAGCCGCATCTGGATGCCGGCTCTCGACGCGGGTTTCGTGCCGCAGGGGCTGACCGTGACAGCGAACCATGTCCTCGTCGCCGCCTACAGGAGCACCTCCTACCGGATTTCCAGGGGAGAGAGCCGGGTGTTCGCCGTTGACATGAAGAGCGGCGAACTGGTCGGCGAAATCCGCCTCCCCGACGATGTCGGCCATCCGGGTGGACTGGCCAACGACCGCCGGGGCACGCTCTTCGTCGCCGACCGGGGCAAGCTCTACCGCATCGACCTGGCGCGGGCGCTTGCCGACGGCCATACCCGGGAGGCGGTTCTGGGCCGCGCGGACGTCGATCGCGGGATCGGCCCTTCCTTCCTCGCCTGGCAGGACGGCCATCTCTGGTTCGGCCCCTACGAGAAATATGGCGAGCCCCGACTGTATCGCTACCCGGTTTCCGAGGTGTTTCCGGAAGACGGCAACGTCTATCTCACCGCCGACGACGATGTGCACAGCATCCCCATCGACGTCCGCACTCAGGGCGCCGCATTCGACGCCGGAGGCCGTCTGTGGCTCTCGCAGAGCGGGGGCGACGGAGGCGTGGTGCAACGCCTCGACGCCGAAACCGGCGACCTGCTCGACCTCTTCACGGTTGCAGCCGGTATCGAGGATCTGTCGTTCGACGAGGCGGGGACGCTCTGGAGCGTTTCCGAGGCCGGCAGCCTCAGATGGCGCCACTGGGAAACCTACTTCCCGTTGATCTTCTCTCTCGATGTCGCGCGGTTGAGATAGGGAGGCCAGCGAGACGGGATCGATGTCCTCTACTGCGCCGACGCCGCACGGGCCAGACGCCGGCGCAACAGCATGAAGACGAGAAAGCCGAGCAACGCCATCGATCCCATCGAGAGGAACGCGAGCCCCCAGGCGGTCGTTCCCCCGAGCGGTGCGGCGTGATCGAGTACCGCGCCCACCAGCGGCGGCGCGAACAGCGAACCGCTGAAGCCCAGCGTCGAATGCAGCGCCAGGGTCGCGCCGCGATGGCCCGCCGGGGAGGTGTTGACGGCTCCGGCGGTAAGCGCTGCCGAATCGGCCTGGATTGCGGCGGAATAGGCAAGGCACAGAAACGCCGCAACAGCGAACGGCAGCAGCGAGGAAAAGCCGACGACGGTGCTGAGCAGGAATGTTCCCAGCATCACCCATGTAATAAGGCGCACCCGTCCGACACGCAGCGCCAACTCCGCGCCGGCGATACTCGAAGCCACTGCGACGAGGGAGGTCAGCGCGGCCAGGAGCGTGGCGTTCAATGCGAACTCTCCGCCGGCGCCCAGGCAGAACACGAGGAACGGCACGACCCAGGAGCGCAGGGCGAACAGCTCCGCCCCATGGCCCGCATAGCCGACGATAAAGCTCATCGTCTTGCGCGAGCGCAGGACCGGGCGGAAGTCCAGCACGTGGCTGCGAACATCCTCGGCCGGCTCCGGTTCCTGCCGCGCGACCAGAATCGAAAGGACGATGACGGCGAGGACCGGCCCGGCCGCCGTGAACAGGAATGCGCCGCGCCAGCCGAACCACTCCAGGGCAACGCCCGCAACCGCATAGGAGAGAGCCGTCCCGCCGCTGAAGCAGGCTGTGTAGAAGGCGACGGCGCGCACCCGCGGGGCCTTCTGCGGCAGACGGTCGGTAAGCATCTTGAGGCCGGGCATGTAGCACCCGGCCATACCGGTCCCGGCGATTACACGCCACGGCAAGGCGGACCAGAAACCTGTTGCCAGAATCGCCAGGCCGATCAGAGCGGCTGCGGAGAGCACCGCGCCCAGGATGAACACATTGCGGGCATCGACCCGGTCGGTTATCGCGGTCAGGAACGGGACCGCGACCACATAGCCGCCGAAGAAAGCGCCGGAGAGCCAGCCGGCTGAGGCGTTGTTCATCCGCCATGCCGGTTGAAGCACCGGCTGCAGTGACCAATAGGCCGAAAAGCCGGCCATTGCGAACACCAGAGCCAGGCACATCACAGCGGTCAACACCGGCGGCCGTTGCGCTATGGCCTGCGCGATCACATGCCCGGCCCGCTACCCAAGGTCCGGTAATTCTTCGACCGCTCCCCCCGGGCGGCTATGGGCGCCGCTATCGCGGACTTCAACGCTCGCCACGCCGATGTCCACTCCTTGTGCTGACAGGAGGCTTTATACCAGTCGACTCAAAATGAGAGTCAACTTGTTGGTTTTCCACGGACTTCAGTTCTGCCTTGGCAATCGGATCGGTCGCCGGTTCCGCCGCAGGGGCGGCGCTGGCCGCAGGTTTGGAACGGCATGAAATTATGCAATTGCACGGAAACAACCGCGCTCACGGCTGCCGAAACGGGACAGAGTCGGGGCGAAGCATGGTATGGACCGCGAAAGGGCGCCCCGTTATCGTCTTCACACGGCAGGGGTCGCCGGTTCAAACCCGGCCGCGCCCGCCATTCACCCTGTTGCAGGATCCGGACCCATGCGCAAACGGAGGCCGCCGCCGAAACGGCGCAACCCGATGGCCCGCATGGTGCGCACGCTGCGCCCGCAACGGGTCCGGAACCGCAAGGCCTATACACGCAAGGGGCGCCGCAAGGCGCCCGGTTTCGTTCCGGACCCCTCCCGGACAGAGTGACGATGCGGCGCGCCTCCGCGGCGTTCGGGGCGTAGCGCCGGGGCCTGCTTTGGGCCAAGCTGGCGTGTCATGGACCTGCACCTCTTCATCGGCAACGAGCATCCGCCCGACGCCCATATGGGCGAGAAGATGGCGGAGCATGTCGAGCAGCTTCGCCTCGCGCGCCAGGGCGGCTTCGACGGCGTGGCGATCGGCAACCATCTCTCCTACGGCGACACCGCCTGGTTCCCGCCTCTGGAGACCCTGCTGCATCTGGCGCCCGAGGCCGGGGACATGCAGCTCGCCACCTGCATGCTCATCCTGCCGCTCTACCATCCCTTCCAGATCGCCGAGCAGGCGGCGCTGCTGGATGCGGTGTCCGGCGGCAGGTTCACGCTCGGCGTGGCGCCCGGCTGGCAGCGAGACGAATTCGAGCTGATGGGCCTCGATTTCAAGCGCCGGATCGGCCGCTATCTGGAAGGCGTGGACCTGATCCGGCGGCTGTTCACGGAAGAGGAGGTCAACTTTGCCGGCAGGCATTTCAGCGCGGAGGACCTGACCCTTGCGCTCAGGCCGGTGCGCCGGCCCCGGCCGCCCATGTGGTTTGGCGGCAGCGTCGATGCGGCGGTGGAGCGGGCCGGCCGGCTGGCCGACACGCGCCTCGGCGACAGCTGGGTCGCTTCCTCGCATCTGGTGGGCGATGTCGTCAGGCGCCAGGCGGACTGCTTCCGCGAGACGCTGGAGGCGCTTGGCAAGCCCATGCCCGCCCGCTTCCCGATGCTGCGCAATATCGTCGTCGCGCCGGACAGGCAGACGGCGGTCCGCGAGGCGGGGCCGTTCCTGGAGGTGAGCTACCGGGTCTTCGGCCAGTGGGGCCTGTTCCGCACCATTGGCGGCGTCGGCAAGGAAGAGCCGGACCTCGACGAGCTGCTCGCCGGCCGGGTGGTCATGGGCTCGCCGGAGGAGGTCGCGGACGAACTGCTCTCGCTGGCGGAGGCGACCGGCTGCAACCGCATCGTGACGCGCATCCAGTGGCTCGGCATGGACCAGCGGCTCGTGCTCCGCAGCATCGACTTGCTCAGCGAGCGGGTTCTGCCGATGCTTCGCAGGGAAACGCGCGGCGAAGCCTGAGGAAGAGGACGCCATGACCGAGATTCACAGGGGCGGCTGCCATTGCGGCAATATCCGCGTGGCCTACCGCACGGCGAAGCCCGTCGCGGAATGGCCGATCCGGGCCTGCCAGTGCAGCTTCTGCCGCAAGCACGGCGTGCGCGCCACCGGCGACCCCGACGGGCTGCTGGAGATCGCGATTGCCGACGGGGCGAAGGTGGACCGCTACCGCTTCGGTCTCGGCATCACCGACTTTCTCATCTGCCGGGCCTGCGGCGTCTATGTCTCGGCGCTGGTGGAGGAGCCGGACGGCCTGCTGGCGACCCTGATCGTCAATGTGCTCGACCTGCCGCAGGACGCGTTTCCCGATCCGGTCCCGGCTCACTATGACGATGAGAACGAAGAACAGCGCCTCGCAAGACGCCGCCTGCGCTGGACGCCCGCTGCCATGGTTCCGCCGCCGGCGCCCGCCTGACGACGCAAGAATCCGACTACCGGGAGGAAGTTTCCATGCCGCTCGACAGCCCCGTCATCGTGGACGGCCTGATCGTCTCAGACTGGAGCCGCGAGGTCTTCGAGGAGATGCGCGACGGCGGGCTCACCGCCGCCAATTGCACCTGCGCCGTCTGGCACAATTTCCGCGAGACGATGGACAATATCGCCGCCTGGCAGGGCTGGTTCCGCGACCATGACGACATTCTGGTCCAGGCCCGCTCCGTGGCCGATATCCGCGCGGCGAAGGCGGCGGGCAGGGTCGCCATCTTCCTCGGCTGGCAGAACAGCTATCCCATCGAGGACCGGGTGGACTACCTGCCGCTCTTCCACGATCTCGGCGTGCGCGTGATCCAGTTGACCTACAACACGCAGAACCTGGTCGGCTCCGGCTGCTGGGAGAGCCGGGACAGCGGCCTCTCGGATTTCGGGCGCGACGTGATCGACGAGATGAACCGGCTCGGCATGCTGGTCGATCTCAGCCATGTCGGCGACGGCACCAGCCGCGACGCCATCCTGCATTCGAAGCA
>JAPOZD010000184.1:0-1315 GCA_026706245.1 Alphaproteobacteria bacterium | reverse complement strand
CCATCCGCGCAACAAGCCGGACGAGATGCTGAAGCTGATCTCCGACCGCGGCGGCTTCACCGGCGTCGTCGCCTACACGCCCTTCATGGCGCAGCAGGGCGAGGCCACGGTGGACGATGTGGTGGCGCTGCTCGACCACACCATTTCCGTGGCGGGGGAGGAGAATGTCGGCATCGGCACCGATTTCACCCAGGGCCACGGCGTCGGCTTCTTCGAATATCTGCGCTCCGACAAGGGCCGCGGCCGGGCGCTCTCCGCGCCCATGGCGAACCGCCCGCCCAACCCGAAGGGCCTCGACGGCATGCGCGACTACCCGAACCTCATCGCCGCCATGGACCGCGCCGGCTGGACCGACGCGCGGATCGAAAGGGTCGCCGGAGAAAACTGGCTGCGCTTCCTCGGAGAGGTGTGGCGGGGGTAGGGCGGCAAACAAGTCTCACGTTGCCGGTGGCGCGGGTGGCCGCAGGGCGCCCGTCACCGTGTCGCGGCCTCGATTACCGCAATTTCATCGGGTGTAAGGTTGTGGAGGCGATAGATCGTCTCATTCACGCGGGCTTCAAGCCGGGCGATCTCCGCGTCAATGGCCGAAATTTCCTGCTCCCGCCCGACGACTTCGGCCATAAGGTGCGGATCGGCGCTGACGCTGACTCTCCTGAGCTCGTCCGCCAGCTTCTTGCCCGTGAGCCTGCCGGTGACTTCGAGGCGGCCGGCCAAGACCCGCCACTGGGCCAACACGAACGACGCTGTCTCGAGAGGCAGGAAGATCCCGGTAATGACGGGTACACCATCGACAAAAAACCGAAGCTCACCTCTATACAGCTCTGCCGATAGCGTTGCTCCAAGAATCAAATGATCTTCCAAGCTAGCATGCCGTGACCGCAACTCATGCGCCAAGCGCCTCCTCGCCCACTCTCGACGATCTATGCCAACAATATGCTTGGGAGCATACTCGGCCAGTTCATCAAAAGTTGGTAAATTCGGGAACAACCAATTGTCCGGGCGTCGGCGTACGCGAATAGAACCTAAGCGACGGTGTATATCAAATAGAATGTCTCTTCTTTCGGAATACAATCTTTGTAGCTGTACTGAATTACCTTCTAATATATCCTGATCTCTATCAGTCCCTCTTGGCACCGGTATTGGAGAAATAAACTGTTTATTCGCGGATCTAAATCCTCCGCGAAATGGTTTGGAAATGTGTTGAAAAACAAAGTTTGCTGCTTTGCCGTTGATAATAGATGCCAAAAAATAGAGAGAAGTGCCACGGGCTGCATGAACACCACCAACATCAACATTGTCAAGATAGTATTCAGCA
>JAPOZD010000085.1:5367-6210 GCA_026706245.1 Alphaproteobacteria bacterium | reverse complement strand
GAACCGCTTCGCGCGGGCCGAGGCGACGCATCTCCTCATCTCCGCGCCGCCGGGCCAGGCGGGCGACCCCTTCCTGCCGGGCTTCGAGGCGCCGCCGGGGCTTCTCTGGGCCGGCTACCTCTCGACCACCGGCGTTTACGGAGACCGGGGCGGCGGCTGGGTCGATGAGGGCAGCCCGCTCCTGCCGACTGGGGAGCGGGGCCGCCGTCGGGTGGAGGCGGAGGCCGCATGGGGCGCGCTCGGCCTGCCGCTGCATGTGTTTCGCATTGCCGGCATTTACGGGCCGGGCCGCAACGCGCTGGCGGCCGTGCGGGCCGGGCGGGCGCGGCGGATCGTCAAGCGGGGCCAGGTGTTCTCCCGCATCCATGTGGATGACATCGCGGCGGTGCTCGCGGCCTCCATCGCGCGCCCGAATCCCGGCCGCGCTTACAATCTCGCCGACGACAGGCCGGCCCCGCCCGCGGACGTCACCGAATTCGCCTGCCGCCTGCTCGGCCTGGAGCCGCCCCCGGCCGAGCCCTTCGAGAGCGCGGACCTCTCGTCGATGGCCGCCAGCTTCTACCGGGACAGCAAGCGCGTCTCCAATGCCCGCATCAAGGCCGAACTCGGCGTCCGCCTGAGCTATCCGGGCTACCGGGAAGGGCTGCAGGCGCTGTATGAAGCGGGGGAGGGGTGGTAGGGTCCCGCGCCGGCAAGAGGGAGACCGCCGCCATGCCCGACTTCGCCAACGCCCCGGACCTCGAACGCGCGCGCGCCGACGCCGAGGCGCATTTCTGGCCGCATTCCCGCCCGGCGGGGACTGTTTCGGGTAGCACGGGCCTGCAGCTTGTCACCCACGGCAAG
>JAPOZD010000085.1:0-5357 GCA_026706245.1 Alphaproteobacteria bacterium | reverse complement strand
GCAAGGGGGTGTGGGTGATCGACGGCGAGGGCGAGCGCTGGTTCGACACCATGTCCGGCCTCTGGCTGGTGAATATCGGCCACGGACGCCAGGAGATCGCGGACGCCGTCTATCGCCAGATGCTGGAGCTCGCCTTCTCGCCGGGCGACACGGTGAGCCCGGCGACGGCCGAACTTTCCGGCAGGCTGGCCCGCCTCAGCCAGGACGAGGCGGCGCGGGTCTATTTCGTGTCCGGCGGCTCGGAGGCGAACGAAACCGCGCTCAAGCTCGCCAAGAACTACCACCACCTGAACGGCGAGCCGACGCGCTGGAAGGTGCTCTCCCGGCGCGGCTCCTATCACGGCGCCACGCTCGCCTGCACCAGCCTCGGGCGCGGCGGGCCGGGCGGCGGCAGCGTGCCGATGCATTTCGGCCCGCTCGTGCCGGGCAACATCCATGTGGCCCAGCCGGGCGCCTATCGCTGCCACCTGTGCGCGGAGGCGGGGCCGTGCAGCCTGGAATGCGCCCGCGACGTGGAGCGCGCGATCCTGCATGAGGGCCCGGCGACGGTGGCGGCAGTCATCGCCGAGCCGGTCTCGGCGGCGGCGGGCATCCATGTGCCGGATCCGGACTACTGGCCGCAGCTGCGCGAGATCTGCGACCGCTACGGCGTGCTGCTGATCGCCGACGAGGTCATCACCGGCTTCTGCCGGACGGGCCGCATGTTCGCGATGGAGCATTGGGGGGTGAAGCCCGACATCTTCACCGTGGCCAAGGCGCTCACCAGCGGCTACCTGCCCATCGGCGCGGCGGTCGCTACCGGCAAGGTCGCGGACGCCTTCTCCGGCGAGGACAATGTGTTCCAGCACCTCATCACCTTCGGCGGCAATCCGGCCTCCTGCGCCGCCGCGCTTGCCAATCTCGACATCATGGAAGGCGAGGACATGGCGGCGCGCTCGCGCGAGATGGGCGCCTACTTGTTCGAGCGCCTGCAGACGCTGATGAAGCACGAAATCGTGGGCGATGTGCGCGGCGGCATGGGGCTGCTTTGCGCCGTCGAGCTTGTGAAGGACCGCGAGACGCGGGCGCAGTTCCCGAAGGAAGCGGAGTTGGACAGGCGCGCCGTCCGGCTCATGCGCGAGCACAGGATGCTTGGCCGAGCGGGCCACGTCATCCCGATCGCCCCGCCGCTTTGCATCGACCGCGACGAGATCGACGAGGCCGTGAACCGCCTCGACTCCGTCCTCGCCCGCCTCGGGGAGGAACTTGCGGGGTATTGAGGGACGGGGAAGGACCGAAGGTTATGGCGCAACGACGCGACACGCCGGAAAGCCCGGCGGCGGGCAAGGATACGGTAGCCGGACGGGCTGCCCTGCTGAAGGAAAAATACGGACTGTCCGAATTGGTGGACCGCATAGCGCCCGAGAACCGCCACCCGGAGGTGGACTTCGGCAAGCCGGAAGGCGAGGAGCAGCGGTAGGGAGAATTTTGTCCCGAGCGCAGAACGCAGCGTCCGCGCTGATAAATGGCCGGTGTTTCATACCAACGGCGCCGGGCTGCGGCTCATGAAGAATGCCGTCGTCCCGGCCCCTGAGCCGGGGCCTCGCGCCACAAGGGACAACGAATGTCGCGAGAGGTCCCGGATCGACGCTGACGCGCCGTCCGGGACGACGAAAGAGGCTTATCGGTTCCTGCTTGCAGCCGTTGGTATCAAGCCGACCTGGCGAGGAACTCCAGGACCGCGTCAGCCAGCACATCGCCGCGGGTTTCTGGCAGCATGTGGCCGCCGCCGTCCAGCGCGAGATGGACGGCGCCCGGAATGAGCGCCGCCAGCTCCGCGCCGAACCACGGCGGCATCAGTTGGTCGTCGGCCGCGGTCGCTATCAGGGCGGGGCAGGCGAGGCCCGGCGCGAGCGGACGGGCGTCGAAGGCCAGGATCGCCTCCAGCCGGGCCTCGATCCCCTCGGCGTCCTGCGGCGGCGCGTTCCTGGCCAGCCGCTCAAACGCCTCGGCATGCGCGCGGCGATAGTCGGGCGGGAACAGCAGGCTCGCATTGAACCAGGCGTAGCGGTACGGGTCGAGCGCCCGCGCGGCCGCCACGCGCAGGCGTTGCATCGTTGCCAGATGCGCGTCGCCGTGGCTCCACGGATTAGCCAGCGCCAGACCCGCCACCCGGTCCGGGCGGGAGGCGGCGAAGGCGAGTCCGATGCCGCAGCCGGTCGAGTGGCAGAACAGATGCGCCCGGTCGATCCCGAGCGCGTCCAGCAACCCTTCCAGTTCCCCCGCACGGCCCGCCATCGTCATGCCTTCGGGCGCAGGCGCGGGCGCGCTCCGGCCGGTGCCGCGCTGGTCGTAGCGGATCACCCGGAACCGCGCCGCCAGCCGGTGGATGAACGGACCGACGCCGACCGGCCCGCCGCTCTGCGGCAGCAGCGTCGCCAGCGCCGCGCCGCCACCGCGCTCCTCATAGTGGATGTCGCCGCCATTGGTCTGTGCCAGGGGCATGTATCGCGTCTCTGCCGTCTGCGGCGAGGAAGAGCGTGGGGTCTACCCGCTATTCCGCCGCGTCCTCGTCCTCCTTCGGCAGGTCGCCGGCGCCGAGCGTGCGGTCTTCGAAGCCGGCGGGGACTTCGCGGCCGGTGTCGGTGAAGGCGCGCTTGACCGCCTCGACATTGCCTTCCAGCACGCGCAGCCGGTTCTCGCGCACGAAGGCGTTGGAGCCGTGGAGCGTGTCCATCGAGCCCTGGAAGCGGGGCGCCACATAGCGGGCGAACAATTCGTAGCTCTTCATCGTGTCTTCGCGGTTCGCCCACTCGTTCGCCCGGAAGAGGATGCCGCCGAAGCCGCCCTTGGAGAGCTCCAGCAGATATTCGATGCCCCTGATCGCGGTCTCGGGCGAACCGATGAGCGTCGTGCCCATCTTCACGCCCTCGCGGACGGGATCGTCGGCGCGGCCCGGCGGGCGGCCGAGCGTCTCCTCGAAATAGGTCACGGTTTCGAGCCGCTCGCCCGCTTTAACCTGGCGCAGCGCCTCCTCGTCATCCTCCGCAAGATGCATGTTGACAACCACGCGCCAGTCCCCGCGGTCCATCGTCTTGCCGTGCTTCGCGGCCTCCTCCTCGGCGATCTGCCACTGCTTCGCCAGCATTTCCGGCCCGCCCGGAATGCCCGCGCCGATGGAGAGCACGCCGATGCCATGGCGCCCGGCTGCCATCATGCCGAAGGGCGTGATGGTGGAGGCGACGGCGATGGGAAAGCGCCCCTCGGTCCAGGGCGCCAGATGCAGCCGCGCCTCGCGGAGCGTGAACCAGTCGGTCTCCATCGTCACCGGCTCGCCGCATTCCAGCAGCGCGACGATCGCCTCCAGCGCCTCCATCATCCGCCGGCGCTGGTCGGTCGGCTTGATGCCCATCATGTAGGCGTCGGTGACGAGCGCGCCCGGCCCGCAGCCGAGCATGGTCCGCCCCCTGCTCATATGGTCGAGTTGCACAAAGCGCTGCGCCACCAGCATCGGGTGGTGGTAGGGCAGGGAGGTGACGCCCGAGCCCAGCCTGATGTGCTTCGTGCGCTCCAGCGCCGCTCCGATGAAGATCTCCGGGGCGGCGATGATCTCCCAGCCGGCGGAGTGGTGCTCGCCGATCCAGGCCTCGTCATAGCCCAGATGATCGAGCCACTCGATCAGCTCCATGTCCCGGCTCATGGCGACGGTCGGGTTTTCGCCGAGCGCGTGGAAGGGAGCGAGGAAGACGCCGAAACTCATGCCGCGCCGAGCCATGGGACCGGACCTCCGGGCAGGGACAGGGAAGGCGCGGATGATGCCCCGAACCCGGCCTGCGCGCCAGAGCGGCGTATCCGCAGCTACCTGCCCTGTGCTCCGCGGCCTTCGGCGTTTCCGGACCGCGCCATCGGCCGGAGAGATCAGCGCTCGAAGTGGTAGGCGACCTCGTCGAAGCGGTCGCGGGGAAAGGCGAACACGAATACAAGCGGCTCCGCCCCGGTGCAGCGCAGCGCGTGCCGGACGTCAGGCGGGATATATACCGCACAGCCGGGCCCCACCGGCTGCACCCGGTCTTCGATTTCCATCTCGCCCCGGCCGCTGATGATGAAATAGATCTCGGCAGGCTCATGGCGGTGGCGCGTGAGTTCCACCCCCGGTGCGACCTCGGCAATCCCGGTGGCAAGGTCCCGGGTCTCCGTCCGCTCGCCGGCGATCAGCAGTTTCCAGCGAATCCCCTTGTCCGTGGCAAGGTTGGCGCCTTCGCCGTCTTCCCATTCGAGATCGGCCTGGTCGACGATAGCGGGTCTTGACGCGGTCATCGGCCTCTCCTGTTCGTCATGCGTGATCGCGCAGGCGTCCATGTTCAGGCCGCCTCCATTGACGTGGATGTGCTGTTGCCGGGACGAAAGAGCGGCGCGAGCGGGTCAAGACAGCCTGAAGGGCGACGGGAACCGACGAGTAGCGACATGACGATCCCATCTCCCGGAACAGCCTGGCCACCTGCCGTCGGCGCTGGTTGTCTGTGCCGCGAAGAGGATTGCTCGCGATGGAGGACCGTCACTTGTCGCGATGCGACCTTTCAGGAGCCCGGATACGACTTCCGGGAAAGAAAATGCCGGAGGGAACGGAGAGCCGGCCCTGCGCTGTCGCTCCGGATGGAGCGAAGCGACGACCGTCGCTCCGTCGCCGGACGGTCCCGCGAGGATGCGGCGGCAGGTCTGAGCTCCGGCATGAGTCCGCTCGCTGTCCCAAAGCGGTCGAAGTTTGCGCTACGGTCGCGGCATGACAGGCGTTGGCGAGGGCGGGATGCGGGGCGGCGAAGAAAGGGGCGGGTTCGCGATCCGGCCGGTCGAGGACGGGGAGGAAGAGGCGGTTGCGGAACTCTGGCGCGCCTCAGGTCTGGTGCGGCCCTGGAACGACCCGCTCCGGGACATTGCGAGCGCGCGCGCCAACGCATCCTCGGAGATTCTCGTCGCTGTCACCGCCGGGGGCGGCGTCGCGGGCAGCGTCATGGCCGGATATGAGGGCCACCGGGGCTGGGTCTATTATGTCGCCGTCGCGCCGCAGCACCGTTCGCAGGGCCTGGGCGCGAAGTTGATGCGCCATGCCGAAGCCTGGCTCGCCAAGGCCGGCGCGCCCAAGGTCATGCTGATGATCCGCGAGGAAAACGAAGCGGTGCGCCGGTTCTACGAAACCCTCGGCTACGGCGTCGAGAAGCGCACGGTCATGAGCCGCTGGACGGACGGGAATCCGTGACTGGAGGCCGGACTGCATGGCAGCGGGTTGGCGCTGAAGCCGCGGATTGCTATATTCTTTCCGGAACAAGGGAAAGAATATGAGCGCAAGCGCCCCGACCTACTCCGCCAATGAAGCCGCCTGC